>JAODMA010000289.1 GCA_025464545.1 Arthrobacter sp.
GGTCGCATTGATGCCGTCCTTGGAGATGATGATGCGGCCGGTCAGCCCGAGTTTCTCGCACAGGGCGCGCTGCCAGAGCCGGATGGCATCCGGATCCGGCAGAGGAGTAAAGCCGTAAAAGAGCACAATTCGGTTCAAAGCCACGTGTTTAAGGGTACTGGAGGGTCGGCGGCGCGGACACCGGCGGCGGGACGAGGAGCGCCGGGGCGAGGGCCGTGGCGGTGTGGCGCGGCGCGGCACGGGGGCCTCCCGGTGACAGTCACAATTCCATAAGCGTGGCCGGTTCCCGGACCCGGCCACTGTTGCTTGTGGCGGGGCTGGAATACGCTCATCTCATGAGTCTGGACGCCATGGTTGAAGACACCACCCATCTGGTGGAAATCTGGGTGGCCGGCTGGGCCGGCTGCCGTGGTTATGAGACGCGCAGGGAGGGCCGGTTCCCGGCGGTCCTGCGCGCGGACACAACCCGTGAGTGGGAGTATTTCGCCCACGATCCCTCGGATCCGGAGTTTGCACAACTGGCCGCGGGGACCGCGGAAGTGCCCGCCCGGATCCTGAGCATCTTCACCAACGATCTGGACCGCTACAGCTCACTGGCGCAGCGGCACGCCCTCAACATCACTTCCACTTCCCAGACCATGATGATCGTGGACATGGAGACCCAGGATTCCGAGGACCCCTGGCTCTCTGACGACGACCTCATACTCGAAGTGTCCAGGACCGACGGTGTGCACCATGCCGTGGTCCGCGCGGGGGAGGAAGTGGCCGCGAGCGGAAGGGTATTCGTGGTGGACCGCACAGCGATCTTCGACAAGATCGTCACCGAGCCGGGATTTCAGCGGCGCGGGCTGGGCAGTTTCGTTATGCGCGCCCTGGCCGCCCAGGCGTTCGAGCACGAAGTGGAAAGCGGACTGCTGCTGGCCTCACTGGACGGCCAGAAGCTGTACTCCCACCTCGGCTGGAGCACCGTCTGCCGTGTGCTGATGCTTTCAGCGTCGGATGAGGGTTCGGACTTGTCCGTGGGCTGACGCCGTGCCCGGCCGATTTGAGTCCGGGTGAAAGAATGTCTGAGTGAACCCACATGAGTCCCTGATTCCGTTGTTGGGCCGCGGCCCGGACCCGGAACAGCTCCGCCATGTGCGCACAATCCCTTCCCGCCCGGCCGTGCACGCGCCGTGGCCGGAGTGGGCGCATCCCGACCTGGTGACTGCTTACGGCTCTCTTGGGATCCATGAGCCGTACCGCCATCAGATCCAGGCCGCCGATCTGGCCCACGCCGGGGAGCACGTCGTGATCGCCACCGGAACCGCTTCGGGTAAATCGCTGGCCTACCAGCTGCCGGCGCTGGACGCGATTCACCGCTCGGAGCTGCGCGTCCTGGCGGATCCGGGCAAGATTCACGACGACGGCGCCGTCACGCTGTACCTGTCTCCCACCAAGGCTTTGGCCGCCGACCAGCTGGCCGCCATCCGGTCGCTAAAGCTCCCGACCGTCCGGGCCGAAACCTACGACGGCGACACCGATCCGGCGTCGCGGCGCTGGATCCGGGACCACGCGAACTTCATTCTGGCCAATCCGGACATGCTGCACTTCGGGATCCTGCCCAACCACGCCTGGTGGGCCCGGTTTTTCCGCAGGCTGCGCTACGTAATCGTTGACGAGGCACACAGCTACCGCGGCGTCTTCGGTTCCCATGTGGCCAACTTGATGCGCCGGCTGCGCCGCATCTGCGCCTACTACAGCCCGGACGGTTCGCATCCCGGGCCCGTGTTCATCGCAGCCTCGGCCACCGCCTCCGAGCCGGGGACGTCGTTCGGCAGGCTCATCGGGGCGCCGGTCCGCGCGGTCTCCGAGGACTCCTCCCCGCACGGCTCCACCACCGTCGCCTTCTGGGAGCCGGCCCTGACAGAGCTCCGGGGCGAGAACGGCGCAAAGGAACGCCGGACTGCCGTGGCCGAAACCGCGGACCTGCTGGCCAACCTGGTGTCCTCACGGGTCCGGACCATTGCCTTCATCAAGTCACGGCGGGGCGCCGAGACGATTGCGTCAATCACCAAGCGGCTCCTGGATGAAGTGGATCCCAGCCTGCCGCAGCGGATAGCGGCCTATCGCTCGGGATACCTCCCGGAAGAGCGCCGCGCGCTCGAGAAAGCCCTGCGCTCCGGTGAGCTCCTGGGAGTCTCCAGCACGTCGGCCCTGGAGCTCGGCATCGACATCTCCGGGCTCGACGCGGTGCTGGTGGCCGGCTGGCCGGGAACCCGCGCGTCGTTGTTCCAGCAGATCGGCCGGGCAGGCCGAGCCGGACAGGATGCCATCGCGGCCTTTGTGGCGAGTGACGATCCGCTGGACACGTACCTCGTCAACCATCCCGAGGCGATCTTCGACGTTTCGGTGGAAGCCACCGTCTTTGATCCCTCCAATCCCTATGTGCTGGGGCCGCACCTCTGCGCCGCGGCCGCCGAACTTCCGCTGGGCTTCGCCGAACTCGAGCTGTTCGGAGGCACGGCAGAGAAGCTGCTGGACCAGCTCGTGGCCCAGGGCTACCTGCGCAAGCGGCCTGCGGGCTGGTTCTGGACGCACCCGCAGAGCGCAGCGGCCATGGTGAACCTCCGGGCCGACGGTGGCGGGCCGGTGAGCATTGTGGACGCCGACAGTGGCTCCCTGCTGGGGACCATGGATTCACCGCAGACGCACTACCAGGCGCACACCGGTGCCGTGTACGTGCACCAGGGCGAGAGCTACGTGGTCGAGGACCTGAACGAGGATGATCACTGCGTGGTGGTGCGCCGCGCCAATCCGGACTACTACACCACCGCCCGGGACGTGACGCAGATCGAGGTGCTGGCGACCCAGCGCACCACAGAGTGGGGCGATGTGGCCGTGCATTTCGGCGACGTAAAGGTGACAACGCAGGTGGTCTCCTTTCAGCGCAAGGCACTGATCTCGAATGAAATCCTCGGCGAGGAACCGCTGCAGCTCGGCGCCCGGGACCTGTTCACCAAGGCCGTCTGGTTTGTGATGGACAACCGCTCCCTGACCGGTGCCGGGCTGATCGAGGCGCAGTTCCCCGGCGCCCTGCATGCCGCAGAACACGCCGCCATCGGGCTCCTGCCATTGGTTGCCTCCAGCGACCGCTGGGATATCGGCGGCGTGTCCACGGCCGTCCATGCGGACACGGGAGTTCCCACGATCTTCGTCTACGACGGGCACGCGGGCGGCGCGGGCTTCGCCGAACGCGGCTACGACAAGGCGAGGGTGTGGCTGTCCGCCACCCGCGACGCCATCGAGGCCTGCGAATGCGAGTCCGGCTGTCCTTCGTGTGTGCAGTCCCCCAAGTGCGGCAACAAGAACAACCCCCTGGACAAGTATGCCGCTGTCACCCAGATCGATGTCCTGCTAAAGGATGCCTCCGATTCCATGCACAGCGGTGGCACGGACGAAATAGCCGGCCCGAGCGAGGATGTCGGCCAGGCGGGCGCCGGTCAGCCGGGCGCCGGACACGAGGGTGCCGGACACGAGGGTGTCGGCTCAGCTGGC
>JAODMA010000282.1 GCA_025464545.1 Arthrobacter sp.
GACCTGCGTGAGAATGTCGATGCAGTACTTGTCCTCGTCGACCATCCGGGCGATGCCGCGCACCTGGCCTTCGATCCGCTTGAGCCGCCGCAGGTAGGCCTCTTTGTTGGCGGCATAGCCGTGTTGCTTTTGATCAGCGTCGGCAGGAGTCATGACCGGGAGCTCGGACTCGTTCATGCGTCCACGATATACCCCCTAGGGGTATTCCACAAGTACCCCGTGGGGGTATCCGGATGCTCGGTCAGACGAAAACTGTCCGGACGTTAAAAAGGCTCCGGAGCGCGTTATTGGGGGATACGCACTCCGGAGCAGCTTTTGAGGTAGACCCTTCAACGGGCTACGACAATAAGCCTACTTGGGAGCATCCAAGGAAAGCCAGCGCCGCGAATAACTACTTTCGCTTTACTTTTCCGCGGCTGATATTCGCGGGTAGACGTGCCCCGTCAGGGGCGGTGGGGCGAGCGGGCCGGCTTGGCGGCGGGGGCGGGAACGATCAGGATCGGACGGTACTGGTGGTGGCTGAGCCACGCGGCGACGGACCCGTTGAGCGCCTCGGAAAGCCGGTGCCCCAGGCCCCGCTCCGGCGTCCCGACAATAATCATGGCCGCCTCCGTTTCGGCGGCGAGCCTGCCGAGCGCCCGGGCAGGGTCTCCGGCGAGGGTCCGCAGGGCCCATGCAACCCCGAGATCGTCGCAGGCCGCCGCCACGACGGACCGCAACTCATGGGTCACCGCCCGGATTTCTGCGTCGTCCGCATCGGGGTGGAGGGACAGCCGGTGCGCGGACCGTGCCGGATCCCATTCCACCAGGTAGCTCGCCTCATCCACGTAGGCGCAGATCAGGAGAGCGGACAAACCCTGGGCCAGCGATGCGGCAGTCCGCAGTACTTCAGGGTATTGCCCCGGCACGACGCCGACCACGACGGGCGCCAAACTGGTGGGGACCTCGTCAGACATACTCCATTGTTGCCCCGCCGCAGACGCCTGCATAGGGACTCCCATCCGCTGACGCTTCCCCTGCACTTTCGTACCGGCCGGTAGGCGGGTACACTTCGACGTCGACGGCGACGACTTCTCCATAGGCTCGGGAATACCGTACGCATGGTGCATGTTGCACTCCCGTCAGACAAGAACGACAGAAAAGAGAACCACCTAAGTGGCAACCGATTACGACGAAGTACGCTCCGACGTCAAGGAGTCCCAGGACAGTTCCCTGGAAGCGCTGCAATCCGCGAATGCACCCGATGCGCGCAGCGTCGTCCGCGAACTGGATGAATCCGATGCGCTGGACGACACGATGGTTCCGGGCGGAGAATTCGTTGCCGAGGAACTGATCGTGCAGGTCATCCCGCAGGCCGAGGACGAGTTCACCTGCTATTCCTGCTTCCTGGTCCGGCACCGCTCCCAGATCGCCCGCGAAAAGAACGGTCACAAATACTGCGTGGAATGTGAAGGCTAGGGCGCTGCAGGGATTCCCGTCGCGCGGTCAACACCCGTGCCGGTGCGTTTGCGGCTGATTCGGCACCTGCGGCAGGCCGATGTCCGAATAGTCACCAGCGCCGCGTGGCCCTTGAACACCCCCGGTCCGGGGCCTAACGTTGAAGAACGGAAGGAAGGGTGACCGCCGTGGAAATCTTCATGTGGTGGCTGGATCTGGATCTGGCGAGCAAGGAGTGGCTGCGGGAAAACCTGCGCGCCGACGAAATTCCCGTGCCTGTGCTGCAGGGGATTGCCGAGGCCGGTGGTCCCCGCCCGGCGGACGTATCTGTGGTTCTGTCTGCCGCGGACTGGGACTTCATCGAGACGCAGTCCGAATTCGTGGACTGACCGAGCCGCACGGGTTAGATCAGGGGCCCAAACCATTGCGGCCTTCCGGAGGGGGTGGTTGCATGGGGGGATGGCTACCGCAGAGAGTTATGTCCTGGCGATCGGCACTAAAAAAGGACTGTGGCTGGCAAGCAGTCCTGACCGAAGGGACTGGTCCCTTACGGGCCCGCATTTCCTGATGAGCGAAGTCCCGAGCATCGCCATCGACACCCGCGACGGCAGGACCCGGATCCTGGCCGGTGTTCGGTCCGAGCACTGGGGCCCGACAGTCTTCCACTCCGATGACCTGGGTGCCTCCTGGAACGAGCCCGATCAGGGCGCCATCCGTTTTCCAGAGGGTACTGATGCCGCGCTCGAACGCGTCTGGCAGATCCACCCGGACGCCGAATCCCGCCCCGGAGTGGTCTGGGCCGGCTGCGAACCGATCTCCGTCTGGAAGTCCACCGACGGCGGCGAACACTTCGAGCTGAACCGGGGTCTCTGGGACCACCCGCACCGCAGCGATTGGGGCGCCGGCTACGGCGGCGCTGCCGCGCACTCGATCGTTGTGGACGCCACCGGAGAGAAAGTGCATGTTGCCATGAGCACCGGCGGGGTCTACCGCTCGCTCGACGGCGGTGCCTCCTGGGAACCCAGGAACAAAGGCATCTCCGCCTACTTCATGCCGGATCCCAACCCTGAATTCGGCCAGTGCGTCCACAAGATCGCAGCCGATGCAGCGGTGGACGGCCGGCTCTACGCGCAGAACCACCACGGCGTGTACCGCACTGACGACGACGCCGAGCACTGGGAGTCCATCGCGGACGGGCTCCCGGCCGACTTCGGTTTTGTCATGCTCAGCCATCCCCGCCGGGCCGGCACGGCGTGGGTGATCCCGCTCAAAGCGGATTCGGAAAGAATCCCGCCCGACGGCAAACTTGCCGTCCACCGGACCGGCGACGCCGGCGCCACCTGGGCCCGGCTCGATGTGGGACTTCCGCAGGCCGAGTTCAACGCCGTGCTCCGGGACGCCGCGTGTGTTGATGCGGCGGAGCCGGCCGGTGTGTACTTCGGAACGCGCGGCGGCAGCGTGTACGCGAGTGCTGACGAGGGGGAAAGCTTCGCGGAGGTGGCCTCCCACCTGCCGGATGTGCTGTGCGTACGGGCCGCTTTCGTGTCCTCTGCCGGGGTGCCCGGCGCCGTGCCTGGCGCCGTGCCTGGCGCCGCCCTGAACGCGTGAACAGCGATGGCTGAGATCAGCGTCCTGCTCCCGAGTGTGCTCCAGCCGCTCGCCGGCGGGCAGTCCATCCTGACTGCGCCCGCCGACGGGGCGGTGACGGTAGCGGGGGTGCTGGACGCGGTGACCGGGGGCTTTCCGGCCCTGTCAAGGCGGCTGCGGGATGAAACCGGGAAAGTCCGCCGCTACGTGAATATCTACGTCAACGGGAATGAGATCCGCCGGCTGCAGGGTCTGGCTACCGAGGTCTCCCCGGGCCAGGAACTCCTGATCATCCAGTCCGTCGCAGGAGGCTAGCGGACTAAGCGACCCGCCAGAGCCTGCACTCGTCCGTGTTGATGGCCTTGCGGGTACCGGTCACCCGGTCAAGGATCCAGACGACGCCGATTCCCGGCGCAGTTTCCTGGACGCTGCCGCGGCAGATCACGACGTCGTCATAGTTCGGGCCGACCCTCAGGCGGGCTTCGATCTCGTCGCCGCGGTGCAGCTGATCCACGGCGCGGATACGGGTCACATCGGCGTTGGCTTCCTTCAACATGGCGGGGCCTCCTGGACTGGAGCTGGTGCGGGCTATTGCCGGCACCTCCAGTGTCCTGCCCCATTGTTGCCGCTGCATTTCGACCCGGTAAGCGGCGGGTAAGGATTGGGCGGCCGGACCGTTACCGCAGCGTCAGGGGATGTGGCGGTCCTCGGGGCGCCGGATCCGGAACCACCGGTAGCCGTAACGGTCCAACTGCAGCTCAAAGCCGCCGTCGTCCGCCAGCGGGACATCCTGTCCGTCCAGCAGGTCGCGCAGCACCGCGCCGGCGAAGCCACGCTCCGGGTCCTCCGTGGACGTGACATTTGCGGTCAGCGACGCCGGCTCCGCCCCGAAATTGTGGGCCAGGATGAGCGTTGATCCCGCCGAGCTGCAGCGGTGCAGCAGGACCTTCGCGGCCCGGTGCCTGATCAGCTCGAACTCGCCCCAGCCCAGCTCGGGGCTTTCCCGGTAGCGCTGGATGAGCATGGCAATGAAGTTCCAGAGTGACTCGGGGTCCCGCTTGGCGGCGCCGGCGTTGATGTTTTTCGGCCCGAAGTAGCCCTCCACCACCGGTGCCACCAGGTCCTTCGCCGGAGCCGTGGAGAAGCCGCCGTTCTCGGCGTCGTCCCACTGCATCGGGGAACGGACCGCAGAACGGCCCTTGGCCTGCAGGTCCTCGCCCATCCCGATCTCTTCGCCGTAGAACAGCACCGGCGTGCCGGGCAGCGAGAACATCAGCGAATAGACCATCCGGATCCGCGCCGGATCTCCCTTGAGCATGGTGGGCAGCCGGCGTCGCAGGCCGCGTCCGTACATCTGCATGTCCTCATCCGGTCCGAAGGCGGCGAAGACCTCCTCGCGCTCGGCATCGCTGAGTTTATCCAGCGTCAGTTCGTCATGGTTCCGGACAAACATCGCCCACTGGTTGTCCGGATGGATTTCCGGGCGGCTGCCCAAGCTCTTGGCCAGCGGCCGGGCGTCCTCCCGGGCCAGGGAGAGGTACATGTTCTGCATGGACAGGAAATCGAACTGCATGTTCAGCTCGTTGCCCGCAGCCCCGCCGAAGTATTTCAGCTGCTCCTTGTAGGGCAGGTTGACCTCGCCGAGCAGGACGGCGCTGCCGTTGCGGCGGTTCAGGAAGCTGCGCAGGGCGCTCAGGTACTCGTGGGGGTCGGTCCTGGCGGCCTCGTCCTCGGGCTCACCGCGCAGTTCCAAAAAGAACGGGACGGCGTCGAGGCGGAAACCGTCCAGGCCGAGCTGCAGCCAGAATCCCATGGACTTGGCGATCTCGTCCCGGACTTTGGGATTCGCCACGTTCAGGTCCGGCTGGTGCTTGGCGAACATGTGCAGGTACCACTCGCCGGTGGCCTGGTCCTGGGTCCAGATGGAGGTCTCCTCGCCGGGGAACACGACCTCGTCGGAGGTGTCCGGGGGAGTGTCCTTCCGCCAGACGTAGTAGTCCCGGTACGGGTTGTCCACGGACTTCCGGGACTCGACAAACCAGGGGTGCTTGTCCGACGTGTGGTTGATGACAAAATCCGCGATCACCCGCATGCCCCGGTCCTTGGCCGTCCGGATGAATTCCACCACGTCGCCGAGGGTGCCGAGCCGCGGATCGACGCCGTACATATCGGTGACGTCGTAGCCGTCGTCCCGGTCCGGCGAGGGATAGAACGGCATGAGCCAGATGCAAGTGACGCCCAGTGCGGCCAGATAGTCCACGCGCTGGATCAGTCCGCCGAAGTCCCCGGTGCCGTCGCCGTCGTCATCGAAAAAGGTTTCCGGGTCCAGGCAGTAGATCACGGCGTTCTTCCACCACAGGTCGGAGGTCTGGGCGATTCTCACAGCAGAGCCTCCCGGGCCCGGACCGGCGTTCCCGATCCGCGCAGCTGCGGGAGCACATGCTCCGCAAAGGCGTCGATAAACGGCTCCTGCTCCTGGCCGACGAAATGCAGATAGAGCTCCTCGAAGCCGAGCTCGAGGTAGCCGGCGAGCCACTCCGCGTGCTGCGCGGTGTCGGCCGAGATGTTGACGGCGGTCCGGACCTGCTGCTCGCCCACCTCCGCGCTGACGTTGTCGAAGTGGGCCGCGGTGGGAAGATCCCAGGGAATAGGCGGGGCAAACACGTTGCTGCGCCATTGGTCGAGGGCGATCGCAACGGCGTCCTCCTCCGCGGGGGCCCAGGACAGGTGGACCTGCAGCGCGGCCTTGCCCCGGCCGCCCGCGTCACGGTAAGCGGCTAGCATGTCCTTGAGTTTCCCGGGGGGCTGGTTCACCGTGACCAGCCCGTCCGCCCAGGCGGCCGAGCGCCGCGCGGTCTCCACGCTGATGGCCGGCGCGATCAGGGGCGGCTTGATGTCCGGGATGTCCCAGAGCCGGGCCTGCTGGACTTTGACCAGGCCGCTGCGGGTGACCTCCTGGCCGTCATGCAGTTCGCGGATGATCTGCACGGCCTCCTCAAGGCGCCGCTGCCGGGTTTCCTTGTCCGGCCAGACCTCGCCTGTGACGTGCTCGTTCATGTACTCGCCGCTGCCGGTCGCCATCCAGAAGCGGCCCGGGAACATGTCCGCGAGCGTGGCCGAGGCGTGGGCGATGATCGCAGGGTGGTACCGCTGGCCCGGGGCCGTCACGACGCCGAAGCGCAGCTTGGTGGTGGCCAAGGCGGCGCCGAGCCAGGACCAGGCGAAGCCGGAATGGCCCTGCCGGGCGGACCAGGGCTCGATGTGGTCCGAGCACATCGCGGCGTCGAAGCCCGCCTGCTCCGCCAGCTGGACGTCCTTGAGGAGCTGGCCGGGACTGATTTGTTCGTGCGAGGCGTGGAAGCCGAGGGTAGCCATCGTTAATGTCTACCGTCGCCGCGGGCCTGTGTCGAGGAACTCTCCGCCGGCGGGGCTGGCGGCCGGCGGACCGTCGGGTAAGAATGGGCCCTATGCGACTGCCCCTGATGCCCCCGATCGCGCCGATGCTGGCGAAAGCCGTAAGTTCCCTCCCGGGCTCCCCTGGACAAGCCGGGGGCTCCGGCCCGGGGTGGAGCTATGAGCCAAAGTGGGATGGCTTCCGGTCCATCATTTTCCGCGACGGCGAGGACGTGGAGATCGGCAGCCGCAACGGCAAGCCGCTGACCCGGTACTTTCCCGAGCTGGTCGAGGCACTGAAGGCGAACCTGCCGCCGCGCTGCGTCATCGACGGTGAAATCATCCTCGTGGGCACTTCCGGGGACCGGCTCGACTTCGACGCGCTCCAGCAGCGCATCCATCCGGCCGCGAGCAGGGTCCGGCTGCTGGCCGAGGAGACCCCGGCGAGCTTTATCGCGTTTGATCTGCTGGCGCTCGACGACGAGGACCTCACCGGGCGCCCTTTGACGGAGCGGCGGGCCGCCCTCGAACGGGCGCTCGCCGGCAGTGTGGCGCCCATCCATCTGACGGCCGCGACCGATGACCGGGAGCTCGCCGGCCAATGGTTCACCCGCTTCGAAGGGGCCGGGCTGGACGGGATCGTGGCCAAAGCCCTGGACGGTACGTACCAGCCGGACAAACGCGTGATGTTCAAGATCAAGCACGAGCGCACCGCCGACTGCGTCGTCGCCGGCTACCGGGTGCACACCTCCGGTCCGGACCGGGTCGGTTCCCTGCTGCTGGGGCTGTATGACGACGACGGCGTGCTCGCCAACGTCGGAGTGGTGGGCGCGTTCCCGATGCAGCGCCGCAGGGAACTCTTTGAGGAGCTCCAGCCGCTCGTGACCGCCGCCGCGGACCACCCGTGGACGCCGACCCGGCAGGAGGAAGGCACCCGGACGCCGCGCAACGCGGAGGGAAGCCGGTGGAGCGGGGGCAAGGACATGTCCTTCACGCCGCTCCGTCCCGAACGCGTGGTCGAAGTGAAGTACGACCATATGGAAGGCGCGCGGTTCCGCCACACGGCCCAGTTCGTCCGCTGGCGGGAGGACCGGGACCCGCGCTCGTGCACCTATGAACAGCTCGAGGAGCCCGTCTCCTATGACCTGTCCGAGGTCCTCGAAACCGGCAGCCGGTAACGGCCGGTCCAACGCCGACGGCGGCCCGCCCCGGGGAGGGGCGGACCGCCGTCGGGCCGGTCACCGGAGCCTTAGCGCAGGCCGAGCTCCTTGGTGGGAACCTTGAACGATTCCTTGGCGGTTAGGGCCGAGACGGCCGAGATGACGCAGATGATGGCGGTGAAGATGCTGATCTGGACCCAGCCGCCGGGCTTGATGCCGCCCATTGCCGCGACGATCGCCGGGGCGAAGCCTGCCATCAGGAAACCGAGCTGGGTGCCGATCGCCAGGCCGGAGAAGCGGACCTTGGTGCTGAACATCTCGGCGTAGAAGGACGGCCAGACCGCATTCGAGGCCGCGTAGCCGAAGGAGAAGAAGCCGATCGCGGCGAGGAACATCAGCGGGACACTGCCGGACTCGAGGCTCAGCAGGAAGACCGGCGTCAGGACGGCACTGGCCAGGGCGCCGTAGATAAAGACCGGCTTGCGGCCGATCCGGTCGGCAAGCATGCCGAAGAGCGGCTGCGTGCCGAGGGCCACCAGGTTGGCTCCGACGACGAGCCAGAGCGTGGTGGTGCCGTCAACGCCGGCGACGTTCTTGGCGTAGCTGATGGCCAGGGTGCCGAACACGGTGGAGACTGCTGCGATGAAGGCGCAGGCGACGACGCGGAGGACATCGCGCCAGTGGTGCTTGAGCAGGTCGGCCACGGGGAGCTTGGAGATCTGCGCGCTCTTCTGGGCTTCCTCGAACGCCGGCGGCTCGTGCAGCGTGCGGCGGATGAAGAACGCGACCACCACGACGACGGCGCTGAGCCAGAACGGAATACGCCAGCCGATGCCGTACTTGATTTCGTCGGGAAGGGCCAGGACCGGGATAAAGACGAGCGCCGCGAGGATCTGGCCGCCCTGGGTACCCGTGAGCGTCCAGGAGGTGAAGAAGGAGCGTCGGTTGTCCGGGGCATGCTCCAGCGTCATGGAGGAGGCGCCTGCCTGCTCACCTGCTGCGGAGAGACCCTGGCAGAGACGTGCCAGTACGAGCAGGGCGGGAGCCCACCAGCCGACGGTGTTGAAGTCCGGCAAGCAGCCGATCAGGAACGTGGAGGCGCCCATCAGCAGCAGCGTGAACATCAGGACCTTACGGCGTCCCACCCGGTCACCGAAGTGGCCCAGGATGACGGCGCCGACGGGTCGGGCCACGTAGGCGAACCCGAACGTCGCGAAGGACATGATCGCGGCATTGGCGTCAGCGTCCGGGAAGAAGACCTTGGGGAAGATCAGCGCGGCAGCGGATCCGAAGATAAAGAAGTCGTAGTACTCGACGGCGCTGCCGAGGAAGCTGGCGAGGGCTGCCTTTTTCGGGGTCCCGGCCGGTGCGTCAGTGCCCGGCGTCGTGGACGGGAGTGTCTGGCTCATGGTGTTCCTTTGTGTGACGACATTGTCGCGGATGGATCAGGAAGGTCTCCGTCGCCGATGGCTATAAGTGCGCGGCAGGAGGTTCGTGGAAAGACCCGGACTAGTAGCCACATGGTGGGAGCTACTTGTGCGATGTAGCAATCATGACTGTGAGCGCAGTCACTTGTCAACAAAAACTATCACCATCTAGAAGCTGCTCTCACGATGTGAGAGCATTGGGCTATGAGTGTGAACCAAGACACAGAAGTGGCCGACCCCTCCACCACCCGCCAGCCCCCGGCCGGCAAAGCTGCCAAGGCGCCCAGGGATGACTCCCGGACGGACATGGTGGGCAAGGCCCTTGGCCTGCTGGTCCTGCTCGGCGACGAGCCGCGCGGGGCCAGCGCCGCCGAACTCTCCCGCCGGGCGGATCTGCCCTTCAGTACCACCTACCGCCTGCTGGGCTCCCTGACCCGCGACGCGTTCGTCGACTACGAGCCGGACGGCCGCCGCTACCACCTCGGCCTCCGCGTCTTCCAGCTTGGACAGACGGTGTCCAACCACCACGGCTTCGCCGGCACGGCCCTGCCCATTCTGCGGCGCGTCACGGAGGAGACCGGGGAGGCCACCATCCTGTCGGTGCGCGACGGCGTCCACCACCTCACCGTCAACAAGGTCGATGGTCCGCAGACCTTCCGGGTGACAAGCGATCCGGGCCATCTGGGTGCGCTGCACACCACGTCCGTGGGAAAGGCGCTCGTGGCCTTTGCCGATGAGCCCACCCGCACCGAGCTCGTGGAGGGCCTGGAACTGGAGCCGCTGACGGAGTTCTCGATCACGGACCGGGATGCCTTCCGGACCGAGATCGACCTCGTCCGCCGCCGCGGCTACGCCACCATGGACGAGGAAAACGAGCTCGGCATGCGCGCAGTCGCGGTCCCGGTCTTCAACTCGCAGGGACAGGCCTTCGCCTCGCTGGCCACCGCTGTCCCGGTGTTCCGGATGAGCATGGAGGCCCTCACGGCCTTGGTGCCGCTGCTGCAATCCGCAGCAGCGGAGCTGTCCGCGCGGCTTCCCCAGCGTTGAATCGACGGAAGACGTAAAAATGTTCGCTGGTAGAACACGCGTGCAACATGTGAACACATGCGGTAACGTAATCCCCATCACCCGGCCCGCCGGAGACGCCCTGGGCGCCCCCGCCGGTCGAGTGCCGTTGTCAAAGGAGCTATACGGATGAGCAATCGAGCAGAGTCCTTTCTCATAGGGCTGGTGGGTGATGGTGTGCTGCCGTCACTCACTCCCTATATGCACGAACGCGAAGGCGATGTGCAGGGCCTCCGGTACCTCTACCGCCCAATCGATCTCCATGAGCTGGAGCTTCCGGGCGAAGCCGTGGGCGAGCTCCTGACCGGCGCGCGGCGGCTCGGCTTCAACGGTCTGAACATCACCCACCCGTGCAAGCAGCTGGTCCTGGAGCACCTGGACGAGGTCTCTCCCGACGCCCGGCGCCTCGGCGCGGTGAACACGGTGATGATCCGGGACGGCCGCTTCGTCGGTCACAACACCGACTTTTCCGGCTTCGCCGCGGCCTTGGCCTCCGGCCTTCCCGGCGCAAAGCTCGGCCGGGTGGTCCAGCTGGGCGCCGGCGGCGCCGGTTCCGCCGTCGCGTACGCCCTGCTGACTGCCGGAGTCCGCGAACTCGTGCTCGTGGATACTGATGCCGCCCGCTGCGCCGCGCGCGCTGCGGAGCTCGCCGGGTTCTTCCCGGACCAGTCGGTCACAGCCGGGACGACGGCGGAGCTGCCGCGGCTGATGCCGCAGGCCGACGGCCTGGTGCACTGCACTCCGGTGGGCATGGCCGCCCACCCGGGCGTTCCGCTGGACATGTCCCTGGTGGAGCCACGGCACTGGGTCGCGGATATCGTCTACCGCCCGATCGAGACCGAACTGGTCCGGGGGGCCCGGGCGAAGGGTTGCGAGGTGCTTGACGGCGGACGGATGGCTGTCGGCCAGGCCGCCGACGCCTTCCGGATCTTCACCGGCCTCGAACCCGATGCCGACCGCATGCGCGCGCACTTCCTGGAACTCGTCGCCGCGGAAGAGGTGGCCGCCTGATGCGCACCGGAATCGCCACCGTCTGCCTCTCCGGCACGCTCCGGGAGAAGATGCAGGCCTGCGCCGTGGCCGGCTTCGACGGGATCGAGATCTTCGAACAGGACCTCGTCACCTCCCCGCTGAGCCCGGAAGACGTCCAGGGGATGGCCGCAGACCTGGGTCTCAGCCTGGACCTCTACCAGCCGTTCCGCGACTTCGACAGCGTCCCGGAGGAACTCCTCGCCGGCAACCTCCGGCGCGCCGAGGCCAAGTTCCGGTTGATGTCCCGCCTCGGCATGGACACCATCCTGGTCTGTTCCAATGTGGCCACCGCGAGCATCGATGACGACGGACTCCGCGCCGAGCAGCTCTCGCGGCTGGCCGGGCTGGCCGCGGACCACGGCGTCAAGGTCGCCTACGAGGCGCTCGCCTGGGGCAAGTACGTCAATGACTATGAGCATGCCCACCGGCTGGTGCAGGCGGTCGACCACCCCAACCTCGGAACCTGCCTGGCTTCGTTCCACATCCTCTCCCGCGACTGGGACACCGCGCCGATCGAGAGCTTCAATCCGGAGAAGATCTTCTTCGTCC
>JAODMA010000291.1 GCA_025464545.1 Arthrobacter sp.
GTGTCCGTCAATCACAGCGTCACGGCGGACTGGACCGCCGAATATGAGCGGGCGACGGCGGCCGGTGACGACGACCGTGCGCTGGCCGTCCTGCTCAGGGGGCTTGAGACCGGCAGCGCGCTGTCCCGGATGCCGCTGTCCATGCTGACCCTGGCCAACAAACTCTCCGCTGGCACCCCCATCGGCAAGCAGATGCGCGAGCTCATGCAGACCGGTGTCCGCGAGATCAAGGCAATCATCGCCGCGGACATGCCTGCCGAACCGTTCCTGGAACTCCCCCTGGAGACGCTGATCATCGTCGGCGAAAAGAGCCCGGCGTACTTTGGCGTGGCCTGCGCCCAGATCCACGATGTGCTCTCCGGCTCCAGCTACACGATCCTGCCGGGCATGGGGCACGACGGCGTCAACAAGGCGCCCGACAAGCTCATCACCGAATTGAGCGAATTCTTCGCCGGCTGATCCCGCCGGGCTCGCCGACCGCCCGGGCGGCCACCGGACAGGCGCACAAAGCGCCTGACTCCTAGTGCGGAGCCGGGTGCTCCGCTGCCGCAGTCTTGCGCATCAGGGCGGACAGCACGACGGCGGCCAGGGCGATGGCCGCGGCGGTCAGGAAAGCAGCGTGCATACCGGCGACCATTCCCGCACTGGCCGCGACCACCGCGTAAATGGACACCAGCAGGGCCGTCCCGGCAGCTCCGGCCACCTGCTGCAGGGTGCTCAAGATGGCCGAACCGTGCGAGTAGAGATGCGGCGGCAGCGGGTTCAGCCCGGTGGTGAACGCCGGGGTGAAGATCAGGGCCAGGCCCAGGCTCAGGCCCACGTGCAGCGTGACGATCCAACCCACCGGTGTACTTGCGTCCAGCAGTGAGAACAGGAACAGGGACAGCACCAGCAGGGCCGAGCCGGTCACGGTCAGGGGCAGCGGTCCGACCTTGTCGAAGATGCGTCCGATGAACGGGCCCAGCAGGCCCATGGCCAGTCCGCCCGGAAGCAGCACCAGGCCTGTCTCCAGGGACTTCAGTCCACGGATTTCCTGCAGGTACAGCGGGAGCAGGATCACCGCGCCGAACAGGGCTATCATCGCGACGACGAGCAGCAGGACAGAGACCGTGAACATGCGGAAGTTAAAGGCGCGCAGGTCCAGCAGCGGTGCCGAGGACTTCTGCAGGCGCAGCTGCCGGAAAACGAAGGCGACCATGGCCGCTGCTCCCACGGCCAGCGCAATCACAGCCGGCGAGCCGGGACCGCCCTGGCCTCCGCCGATCTGGCTGAGGCCGTACACCAGGCCACCGAAGGCAGGAACTGTCAGCACGACGGACAGTGCGTCCAGCCGGGTCTTCTCCGTTTCGCCGATGTTGGTCAGGTACCGGGCGCCGATGGCGAGGGCGGCGAGGGCAATCGGCAGGACGAAGACGAACATGAAGCGCCAGGAGAAGTGCTCAAGGATTGCACCCGAAACCGTGGGACCCATTGCCGGCGCCACCGAGATGGCGATGCTGACGTTGCCCATGACCGCGCCACGGCGGGCCACCGGTACCAGGGTGAGGATCGTGGTCATCAGCAGTGGCAGCATGATGGCCGTGCCGCCCGCCTGGACAATCCGGGCAAGCAGCAGAATCTCGAATCCCGGCGCCACAGCCGCGAGCAGCGTGCCGCCGGAGAACAGGCCCATGGCCAGCATAAAGACGGCCCTGGTAGACAGCCTTTGCAGGATGAACCCGGTTGTTGGAATCACCATGGCCATGGTGAGCATGAAGCCGGTGGAGAGCCATTGCACGGTGGGGGCGTCCACCCGCAGGTCCACCATCAACCGCTGCAGGGCGACGTTCATGATGGTCTCGTTGAGGATGACCACGAACGTTGCCACCAGCAGCGTGACGATGATGGTGAGGGATTCCCGGGACATCTTGCCTGCGGGCGGCGCCGCCGCGCTGGCCGGGGACTGGGCGGTCTGCGCTGGTTCTCGGGCGGCTTTGGAGGAGAGGACTGGTGGCATGGGGGTTCCCTTAGGAAGTATTGGTGGGTCCGGCGGGCGCTGCCGATGCTGCTTTTGCCAACCGGTGATTCCGGAAAGTAATTCCCGCCGGGACCAAACTTTTCCGTCCCGCCGGCTCAGGAGTCCAGCGGGACGTTGTCTATCAGGCGGACGGGGCCCACTTTGGCCGCGATCAGGGCCAGTCCCTGGCCACGGAAGGGCGTGTCTTTGCAGTTCTCAGCCAGGGGCTCGAGGGTGAGCGGATCCACGACCTCGAAATAGTCCAGCTGCACGAGCGGCTGCGACTCCACCAGAGCCTGGGCGGACTCCAGATCCAGCGGCTCGTGGGCGTTGGCGCGGTCCTCCACCAGCCGCAGTGCCCGGGACAGCACCAGGGCGGCATCGCGCTCCTCGGAGGAGAGGAAGCGGTTGCGGCTCGACAGCGCGAGCCCGTCTGCGGACCGAACGGTCGGAACCGGAACGATCTCCACCGGGAAGTTAAGGTCCGCCGCCATGCGTCGGACCAGGGTCAACTGCTGGGCGTCCTTCTGGCCGAAGTAGGCCCGGTACGCCGGCAGCGTTCCACCCGCGCAGCCGCCGGGCATTGCGTAGTGCAGCAGCTTGGCGACGACCGTGAGGGCACCGTCGAAGTGTCCCGGCCGCGAGGCCCCCTCCCATTTCCCGGCCAGCGGGCCAGCGGTGACCCGCACCATCGGTTCCCCGTAGGGGTAGACCTCCTGGACCCCCGGCGCGAACACCAGATCCACACCTTCGGCGTCGAGGAGGGCCAGGTCCGCCTCCAGCGTCCGGGGGTACCGTTCCAGGTCCACCGCTTCGCCGAATTGGAGCGGGTTGACGAAGATGCTGGCCACCACCACATCGTTCTGCGCGACCGCGGTGCGCGCCAGCTGGGCATGTCCCTGATGCAGGGCTCCCATGGTCGGCACAAGGCCCTGCGAGCTGCCGTTTTTCCGCGCCAGCAGGCGGGCGCTTTCGGTCCTGAGCTGCGCGGCCGTCGTCACCAGTTGGATCGCCAAACCAGGGTCCTTCCTTAGGATTGCGGGCCATTCTCGTCCGGCCCATCAAGGGCCCGGTCGATGCCTTCGAGCTGGTCCGGTTTCAGCATCCCCCGGTTCCCGGCCCGTCGGGCCGTTGCCCGGGCCATGGCCAGGTACGCCTCCAGAATATCGCCTCGGGAACCGGAGTCCTGCTCCCGGAGGGCTTCGGCGTGCGCCGCCACAGTGCCCACATCGCCGCGGGCCACCGGACCGGTCAGCGCTGATTCGCCCGAGGCGAGAGCGTTCTCCAGCGTCGCACGCAGCAGCGGGCCCAGCATGCGCTCCGGGGCTTCGACGCCGACTTCCCGCAGGAGCTGGGAGGCCTGAGCCACGAGGGTCACGAGATGGTTGGACCCGTGCGCGAGGGCTGCGTGGTACAGCGTGCGGTCGGCTTCGGCAATGGCGACCGGCTCGGCGCCCATCTCGACGACGAGGGCCTGGGCGATGGGCAGCATGGCGGCGTCGGCGGTGACCCCGAAGGTACAGTCCAGGAGCCTCGTGAGGTCAAGGCTCATGCCGGTGAAAGTCATCGCGGGATGCAGCGCCAGCGGCACGGCTCCGGCAGCGCGGACCGGGTGTAGGATGCCGACGCCGAAACGGCCCGAAGTGTGCGCCACGAGCTGTCCGGGCTGCCAGGCACCGAGCTTCGCCAGGCCGTCCACGAGGGGGCCAAGCGCGTCGTCGGGGACCGCCAGCAGCACAAGCTCGGCACGCTCGACGATGTCCTGGATCTCCAGCACCGGAACGCCTGGAAGCAGGGTTTCCGCGCGTTCCCGGCTGTCGTCGGAGACCGCGG
>JAODMA010000306.1 GCA_025464545.1 Arthrobacter sp.
TCATGAGGGTTTCCTCATGACCGTTTCATCCGTTGCTCATTGTTGAAGTTCATGCTGTAGACACGTAACGGTTCGTGCTGCACGAGCCTGCTGGAGTTGAGGACGGCAGTGAATATGAACGCGCCCAGCTCGATTGCTTGCCGTGCTCTGGCTGAGCTGAACGCCAGAGCTCCCGCCCTCCATTGGGTGGTACCGGTACCGCCAGTCGGCATAGACGTCGGGTCCTGGAGCTGACTCCGTGGACTGGACTTCACCTGTCCCCTTGTCTGCCGACGACGATAGCGGCACAACGTGGCATGTCCGTCGAGCATGGCCCGAAAGGGCGCCAGGACGCTACGTGCTGGAGGTTTCGACACCCGGACGGCGCGGCGTCCGGGGAGCCCGCCTGCGTGACGGGCACTTCAAACTTATGCCGCCGGACGATCCGAGACTGCCCGGCTTGCGGGTGGAAGCGCAACAGGGGGAACTGGTCTCGTATCGGCCCTACGATCGGGCGGTGGTCCGGGCGGAGGACCGTTACATTAAGATATTCCGGGCCGGCCGCGCCGACATAGCTGCCGAGCGCTGTGCACAATTGGACATCTTGCTGGACGCCGACAGCTTCAGGGTCCCCAAGATCCTTTCTTGCAGGTCCCCGGACGTCATCGCTTTCAGCGCCATCCCGGGACCGACCCTTCACGAGGTGGACTCCACGGCGGACGATGAAGCGTTCGCCGGAGCGTGGGAGAAATGGTCACGTGCCTGGGTCCCTCAGGTAAACGGCCCGTATGGCCCCGCCGCCCAAAGCGTCCTCGATAGCCTTCCGCTCCATTCAGCAGAGCTGGAAGCCACGAAGGTGTGGCGGACGGTGAACCTCTGGATGCAACACAATGAGACCGTCCCGGACCTGACGCCTCTGCGCGGTGCCTTGCGCGGCGCCGCAGAAGAAGTGGCCTCGAACCTGCTGGGGAGCGCACCGGATCCATTGGTATGGGCCCACGGAGGCCTACACGACAAGCAAATCATCGCCACCGGCGGCCTATCCCCGCTGGGACTGTTGGACTTCGACAAAACGGCCAGGGCCGAGGCCGCCCTCGATTTGGCCAGCGTGGATGTCTATCTGGAGCTTCGCCTGCGAGAAAACCGCATGACACCTGCACGGTACCGGACGGCACACACGCAGGTGTTGGCCGCCGTCGACGAACTGCACGTCAACCCGGCCCGGTTCCATGCCTACTCGGACGCTAAGTGGCTCAGTCTGGCAAATATGCCGCTCCGCGGCCGTTTCTCCCTGGTCCTCGCCGTCCTAGCGGAGAAAAAGGCGGCACGGAGAGCAGGGACCTGAGAAAGTGGGCCATAGGGTGCCCTCGGTGAGCGGCCACATCGTGGAGCGTGTCGAGCTGCCGTCTTCGCATCGCGCAGTTGTGCCGGGTGAAGGGTACTCATTCCCCAATGGTCGGCGCAGGCCACACATCGGGCCACTAATGAGCCGCCTCGATGGCTCCTGCCGGAGGTGACTGTAAAGCGGGCGCCGGCGACCGTTGTCAGTTGCAGGGGAGAGGCCTACACTCAGCCCACAACCCCTGTCGGGGAAACTCCGGAACCCTTCACTCATCCGATGTACTGGGCGTGCGGATTGGTTCGCGTTCTGGGCCTATGCGAGCAGGAGCCAGCCATGACAAAGTATTTTTTCCAGGCTAACTATGTGGGCGATGGCATGAAAGGCCTCATGCAGGAGGGCGGGTCTAAGCGTCGGGACGCGATTGTCAAGGCCTTGGAGTCCGTCGGGGGATCACTGGAATGCATCTACTATGCGTTCGGTGAGACGGACGTCCTGGGGGTCTTCGACGTTCCCGATCAGTCCAGCGCCGTAGCCCTTTCCTTGATGATTAATTCCAGCGGCGCCGTGGATCTGCGCCTCACCCCGCTGATGACGCCCGAAGATATCGACGGCGCGGTGAGCAAGTCGCCTTCCTACCGGGCGCCGGGTCAGTAACGGAGGCCACCGAGCGTCCTCCTGCGGCGCGGGCCGCGCAGCAGTTTGACATCCCAGCGTGGCCATCGTGATAGGCCTCTTGGCTAAACGCCGGGCCTTCGCCGCGGCCGCCTACACCGCGGTCCAGGGCTCCTCGTCGGTGATATTGAAGGTCAAGGGCAGCAACCGGGGCGATGACGCCTGCGACCAGGATTGCCGCGGCCGGGTGGTGTCGATGGGGCCAAGAGCCGGCGTCAATGCGCGACGCGCGGAGAGGTTGCAGTCCGGACGGCAAATTGTGTGGCCCCTCTAGGGACAGACCAGTTGGTCCCGTTGTATTGTTGCTGCACGGTCCACCGTTGGTCTGGCCAGGGAAGCCAGGCATACGACGGCGGCCGCATGCGGGTGCCGGGCTCAGCCGGAACCCGGAACAAAGGAATAGCCAATGTTGATGGAGCCGCCGCCGTCCGTTCCAAGGCGTCCTCGAACCACGTCGCCTGCAGACCAAGCTCCCGAGCCGTTGCGTGGGGGTGAGTCGTCGGGGATACGTCGGCAGGCGGCCTGGATCGTAGAGCAGGTCCTCGCCGATGGGGGGAGCAAGCAGGACGGCGCCAGAGAACGCCTGCGAGAACGTCTGTCGGCCCATCCAGGACGACCGGAGATTGCACTGGCGGAGCATCTGGCTTCCCTTAGGACCCTTACGGGCCTGAACGCGGCGATCGTGAACGGTCCATCGTATGTTCCCGGGGCGCCTGCCGGGGGCTCCCGGGAAAGCCTGAGTACCCGGATCCAGAAGGTCCTGCGGGACCGGATGCTGGTGACTGCGCTCCAGCCGATCCGCGAACTCTCCACCGGGACAGTTGTCGGGGTCGAAGCGCTCACGCGGTTCGTCAGCGACGGGGGCGACACAGCGGGGGAGTGGTTCGCAGCTGCGGCTGAGGCGCGGGTGGAAACCGAGCTGGAATTTGCGACGCTGGAGTGCGCTCTCGCTGCCGCTCCCCACCTGCCCCCCCAACTGTATGTCGCATTGAAAGTTTCGCCCGCCACGTGCCTGCACCCGCTCCTGCCCGGGTTGCTCGAGGAGTCCACCACCGCCCTGGACCGTGTGGTCCTCGAGCTCACCGAGCCCCTGACGCCAGGGCAGCCCGCCGCCCTGCTCGCTGCACTGGCACCACTGCGGAGTCGCGGAGTCCGCCTCGCCACCGCCCAATTCGGCACCTACCCCGATTCCATCCGCCACATTAGGCAGCTCGGGCCCGACATCATCAAACTCGATCGCACCTTCGTCGCCGGAATCGATACTGACTCCTCCCGCCACAAAATTGGCGAGGCCTTGACCGGGTTTGCCGAGCATCTCGGAGCGGTACTCATCGCGGAAGGGATCGAGACAGAAGAGGAACTGGCAGCGGTCGCCGGCCTCGGTGTCAGCGCCGGCCAAGGCTATTACCTCGGCCGGCCCTCCATCCGGCCCCGGGACTGGGCCGCCTGGAACGACTTCGCCCGGCAACTCCGTTCCAGGCCGTAGCCGGACTGCTTTGCGCCGCCGAAGGGGATGCGGGGGTCCACGGCGCCGTGCCTGTTGATCCAGACGGTGCCGGCCTGGATCCTGGCGGCGACTTCACGGGCTGCCGTAAGATCCGAGGACCAGACGGAGGCGACTAGTCCCTAGGAATGGTCAGTAGCTGGCGGGGGCGTCGCCGTCGGATGGCTGGATGTACCGGGCGGCGAGCGCCTCGGAGCCACGCGCCAACAGGGCGACGTCGGCCCCCACCAGGATGAAATCGGCGCCGCTGTCCAGGTAGTGGCGGGCGGTGTCGGAGTTGAAGGCGTTCACCCCGGCCGGCTTGCCGGCCGCCGTGGCGGCCGTCAGGCAGTGCACGACGGCGGCACCCACCTCGGGATGTTCCTGCTGCCCGAGCAACCCCATGGAGGCTGCGAGGTCGGAGGGCCCCAGGAAAATGGCGTCCACGCCGTCAACCTTCAGAATGTCCTCCACCGCCTCCACTGCTGTGGTCGATTCAATCTGGACGGTGACACTGATCGTGTCCCCGGCCCGGGCCAGGTAATCCGGAATGCGGTTCCAGCGGGCGGCACGCGCCAGCGCCGAGCCCACGCCCCGGACGCCCTGGGGCGGGTAGCGGGTGGCGGCTACCGCGGCTTCCGCTTCCGCCACCGAGTGGACCATGGGGATCAGCAGGTTCTGCACACCCAGATCCAGGTACTGCTTGATCACCACGGTGTCGTTCACCGGCGGCCGGACCACGGCGTGAACCGGGTAACCGTGGATCGCCTGGAGCTGCGCGAGGATGGATTCAAGCCCGTTGGGGCTGTGTTCGGCATCCACCAGGAGCCAGTCCAGTCCGGACCCGGCACAGACTTCGGCCACCAGCGGGCTGCCGGAGCACACCCACATTCCGGCGAGGGGCCGGTTCGCGGCTGCCAGCGCGTCGCGGAAGGTGTTGTCAGGTTCTATTCGAAGCGGCATGTGACACTTCCCAGCGGTCCGTAGTCGGCGTGGACCGTGTCGCCCTTGAACACCCAGAGCGGGCGGGTGAAGGAGCCGGCCAGGATGATGTCGCCAGCCTTCATGCTGTCCCCGTGGGCGGCGATCTTGTTGGCCAGCCAGTGCACCCCGGCGGCCGGGTGGTCCAGGACCCCCGCTGCCACCCCGGTCTCCTCCACGGTCTGGTTCTTGTACAGGATGGCTGCGACCCAGCGGAGGTCGACGAAGTCCGGCTTTACCGGGCGGCCGCCCACCACCATGGCGCCCATGGCTGCATTGTCCGCGATGGTGTCCACGATGGTCCGGCACTCCATCTCGATCCGGGAATCAAGGATTTCGAGGGCCGGAACCACGTAATCGGTGGCGTTCAGGACGTCGAAGATGGTGCAGCCTGGGCCTTTGAGCCCGTCCTTCAGGACAAACGCCAGCTCCACCTCCACGCGCGGGTGAGTGTACTTGTCCCACTCCACGGAGCAGCCGGTTTCCAGCACCATGTCATCGAAGATGGCGCCGTAGTCCGGTTCCGTGATGCCGGTGGCGGCCTGCATGGCCTTGGACGTGAGGCCGATCTTGCGCCCCACCAGGGTCCGGCCGGCGTCCTCGTTGCGGCGCCGCCACAGCTGCTGCACCGCGTAGGAGTCCTCCACCGTCATGTCCGGGTAACGGGCTGTCAGGCGGCGGATGGGGGTGCGGTTGCGGCCGGCTTCCAGCAGTTCGTCCGCGATGGCCTCAATCGTTGTGGCATCCAGCATGGCTACAGCTGCGCTCCTAGTTTGAAGCCGGTCTTTTCTCCGGCGTCCGCCCCTTCGCCGTCCGGCCTGCGGGTGTAGGAGAAGCCGTCGGCGCCCACCGTGACAGCCATTTCGCTCTTTTCCTCCCGGACAATGACGGGCTGCGGGTTGCCGTCGAGGTCCAGGACCAGGGAGGCCTCGGTGTACCAGGACGGGACCACGGGGTTGCCCCACCAGTCACGGCGCTGGTTGTCGTGGACGTCCCAGGTGATGGTGGGGTTGTCCGGGTCGCCGGTGTAGTAGTCCTGGGTGTAGATCTCGATCCGGTGGCCGTCCGGATCCAGGATGTAGAGGTAGAAGGCGTTGGAGACGCCGTGCCGGCCGGGGCCGCGTTCGATCCGGTCGCTGATGCGCAGGGCGCCCATCTTGTCGCAGATCTGGATGATGTTGTGCTTCTCGTGGGTGGCGAACGCGACGTGGTGCATGCGCGGGCCGTTGCCGCCGGTCAGGGCGGTGTCGTGGACGGTTTGCTTGCGGTGCATCCACGCGGCGTAGGTCACGCCGTCGGAGTCCTTGATGTCTTCCGAGACGCGGAAGCCGAGGTCCTCAAGGTACTTCCGGCCACGCGGTACGTCCGGGGTGACCTGGTTGAAGTGGTCCAGGCGGACCAGTTCGCCGGCGGAGTAGAGGTCGTAGCGCTGGGTGAGGCGCTCCACGTGCTCCACCTCGTAGAAGAACTCGTAGGGGAAGCCCAGCGGGTCCTCCACCCGGACTGAGTCGCCGATGCCCTTGGTGAAGCCGTCCTTGCGGCGTTCGATGCGGCAGCCCAGTTCCTTGTAGTAGGCCTCGGCGGCGTCCACCTCTGCGGGGGACTTCACCCGATAGGCGAAGGCGGCGACAGCGGCGATCGGTCCCTTGCGCAGCACCAGGTTGTGGTGGATGAACTCTTCCAGGGGGCGCAGATAGATGTTGTTTTCATCTTCCTCGGTGACATGCAGGCCGAGGACGTCGACGTAGAACTCGCGCGACTTGGCGAGGTCGGTGACCACAATCTCCATGTAGGCGCAGCGGACAATGTCCGGAGCCGGAACCGTGGGGGTGGGAACGAAGTTCGTCATGGTGTTCTCTCTTCATTGAAAGGGGTGCTGGCGCTGCGGGAAAAGCTCAGGCGCCGAATTTCGGGGTGTGAACAGCGCCGAGCGTGATGTGCACGGCCTGCTGATCGGTGTAGAAATCGATGGAACGGTAGCCGCCCTCGTGGCCCAGGCCCGAGGCCTTGACGCCGCCGAACGGGGTGCGCAGGTCACGGACGTTGTGGCTGTTCAGCCAGACCATGCCGGCCTCCACGTTCTGGGCGAAGTTGTGCGCCCGGGTCAGATTCTGGGTCCAGATGTACGCCGCGAGCCCGTAGCGGGTGTTGTTCGCCAAGGCGAGGGCTTCGTCGTCGTTCTCGAACGGGGTGATGGCGACGACGGGTCCGAAGATTTCCTCCTGGAAGATCCGGGCGTCGGGGGCGACGTCGGCGAAAACGGTGGGGGCGATGTAGTTGCCTTCGGGG
>JAODMA010000322.1 GCA_025464545.1 Arthrobacter sp.
CATCCCCTCAGGCGGCTGCGTCCCCGCATCCTGCCCGGGCCGCGGGCACGCGACGGACTTCCCCGGTGCGGGCCGTAGCCGTGCGGGCCAGAGTGGCTGGGTGGTGCTGCACGGCCGCGGCTAAGGAAGGAACCCGTGCGGAAGACTGCGCCAAGAAGAATCCGCGCAAGGAAAATGCCGCGCGTACGAACAGGGGTAGCGACTGTGGCCATGACGCCACGCTAGCCCGACCCGGAACGGCGGCGGCAGGCGCCGCGGTGCCTATGTGGACAACCCGCAAGGCGGGCTCGTCGGTGCCGGGAAAGCAGCGGACCGCGACCGGCAGCGGATGTTCAGTTCGCGGCAGCGGGAGCTGGAGCGGCCGGAGCGGCCGGCGCCGCAGCGGGTGCAGGGGAAACGGTGCTGCCCTTGGCGTCCCTGGAATCAGTCCGGTAGAAGCCGGAGCCCTTGAAGACGACGCCGACGCTGTTGAACTTCTTACGCAGCGTGCCTTCGCACTCGGGGCAGGAGGTCAGGGAGTTGTCGGTGAACGACTGCACGATCTCGAAGGCGTGGCTGCAGTCCTTGCAGGCATATGCATACGTGGGCACTGGAAATCCTCCTCTGGGACAAACGAGCAGGTCCCGTGCTGCCCGGTCCGGAACCCTGCCGACATCTCTACCGGCGGGTCCCGGCCCTTAGCAGTCGCAGGGCCTGAGTGCTAATTCTATCATCCCGGGATCGTGGCTTCAGAGCAGGTGGACCAACCCGCCCGGCGTCAGGGCGGACGGAACCCTGCGGTCAAAAGCCTCCACGGGGATGCTGCCGGCGGGCAGGACCTCGCCGTCATAGACAACGGCGATTGCGGGAAGCGGCGGCAGCGGTCCGGCGCCGTCGGCCGGTGCGGACCGGCCCGGGAAAAGCGCCTCCAGTGTCGTCAAAAACTTGTCGTAGTAGCCGCCGCCCTGGCCGACCCGGTTGCCGGAGAGGTCGACGGCGGTGGCCGGCAGGAAGACCCCGACGGCGGACCGCATGATTTCCGGACCCAAGGGTTCGCCGATGGGTTCCTGGATCGGGGCAAAGCGGCTACGGACAAAGGCGGACGTCGGCGTCCAGTACACCCAGCTCAAGTTGATGCCCGGTTCGCACACGGGCAGCAGCACCCGGTGTCCGGCGTCGTGCAGCGCCGACAGCAGGGGGAGCGTTGGGGGTTCCGTGCCGACGCCCAAGTACGCCGCGAACGTTCCGGGCTGGCCGCCCACCAGTCCATTGGCCCAGGTCAGGCCGTGCTGCGCGAGCGCTGCACCGGCCGCGTCGAGCGCTGCCGGCCCCAGTAGTGCCCGCCCCATCCGGTGCTTCGCACGGATCTCTTCTTTTGTTGCCTTCATATCGCGGCCTTCCATGAGAGTGCACCCCGTCGCGGACGTGGCCCGACCCGCGCGCTTCACCGGCTGTCGCTAATTACCGAATGTTTAGTACCTCCGTTAGATTAGTCGGGTGACTACACCAATCACTTCCGTCCGCAAGGCCGTCATCCCCGCTGCGGGCCTAGGCACCAGGTTCCTTCCGGCCACCAAGGCCATGCCGAAGGAAATGCTTCCCGTCGTGGACAAGCCTGCCATCCAGTACGTCGTCGAGGAGGCCGTCAATGTCGGCCTCAGCGACATCCTGATGATCACGGGCCGCAACAAGCGCGCGCTGGAGGACCACTTCGACCGTGTCCCCACACTGGAAGCCACGCTTGAAGCGAAGGGCGACACGGCCAAGCTGGAATCCATCCAGGCCGCGAGCAACCTCGGTGACATCCACTACGTGCGTCAGGGCGATCCCCTGGGCCTGGGCCACGCCGTCCTGCGCGCAAAGCAGCACGTAGGCTACGAACCGTTCGCTGTCCTGCTGGGCGACGACCTGATCGACCCCCGCGACGAGCTCCTCAGCACCATGATCGAAGTCCAGGCCAAGACCGGCGGATCGGTTGTTGCACTCATCGAGGTGGACCCTTCCCAGATCAGCGCCTATGGCTGCGCCGATGTCCAGGAGATCCAGGGCGAAGAATACGTCCGCATCAACCACCTCGTGGAAAAGCCCGACGTCGAGGATGCCCCATCCAACCTCGCCGTGATCGGCCGCTACGTCCTCCACCCGGCCGTTTTCGAGGTCCTGGAGGGCACTGCGCCGGGCCGTGGCGGCGAGATCCAGCTCACCGACGCGCTCCAGTCTCTCGCTTCCGGCGACGGCGAAGGTTACGGCGTGTACGGCGTCGTCTTCCGCGGCCGCCGCTACGACACCGGTGACAAGCTCAGCTACCTCAAGGCCTGCGTGCAGCTCGCCTGCGACAGCGAGGATCTCGGTCCCGGCCTGCGTGAATGGCTGCCCGAATTTGCCTCCAGCCTCACCGCCAGCCTGACCAAGTAACTCCCGTGGGGGGCAGCTTCAACTGGCCGGTGACGCTGGAATGCGGCGACATCCTGCTGCGCCCGATCCGGTACCGGGACCGCAAGGAGTGGATGGAAGTCCGTTCCCGCAACAGCGAGTGGCTCGCCCCCTGGGAGGCGTCCAACCCCCTTCCGGGCGGCGGACTTCCCGACTATCGGCAGATGGTGCGCTCCCTCAAGGCACAGGCGGCGCAGGCCTCGGCACTGCCGTTCGTCATTACGGAATGGACGCCCGGCTTCCGCGAGCCGGTGATTGTCGGACAGCTGACAGTGTCTTCCATTGTGTGGGGTTCGGCGATGATGGCCACGCTCGGCTACTGGGTGGACCAGCAACGGGCGGGCCACGGCATTGCCCCCACCGCCGTGGCGCTGGCCACGGACCACTGCTTCGGCACACTCGGGCTGCACCGGATGGAGATCAACATCAGGCCGGAGAATGCGGCCAGCCTACGGGTCGTGGAGAAACTTGGCTTCCGGGATGAGGGCTACCGGCCGCGTTTCCTGCATATCAACGGGGAATGGGCCGATCACCGGACCTTCGCGCTGACCTCCGAGGAAGTGCCCGGAGGCCTGCTGGCCAGATGGCTCAAAACCCGCTCGTCCTGAACGGCTGAACCCGGCGGTGACCAGCCCCAACGTCGTAAATCAAGTCAATTGCCGGTTCCCTCGCGACACACCGCTCACAATGCGGGCCCGGCGGCCGTGTTGCTCATACCGTTTTGACTGTGGACTTCCCTCTTAGCAGCTCTGTGATCCTTGTCATTGCTGTTGCTCTCTGGATTGTATGGGTGGCCCCCTACGTGCTCCGGAACGGACGGCACCAGCTGCAGCCCTCGGGCGAGCTCCTGGCGGAT
>JAODMA010000329.1 GCA_025464545.1 Arthrobacter sp.
CAGCGAGCGGACAAATCCCACCGTGTCGGCGAGGGTGTAGCCCAGCCCATCGGAGGTTTCGGCCTTGCGGACCGTCGGGTCCAGGGTGGCGAACAGGGCGTTCTCCACCAGCACGCCGGCGTCGGTCAGCCTGTTCAGGAGTGAGGACTTGCCGGCGTTCGTGTACCCGGCGATCGCCACCGACGGCACGGCATTCCGACGACGGTTGGCCCGCTTGGTTTCCCGGGCCGGCTTCATCGCAGCGATCTCGCGCCGCAGCTTGGCCATCCGGGTGCGGATCCGGCGGCGGTCCAGTTCGATCTTGGTTTCACCGGGGCCACGCGAGCCCATGCCGGCCCCGGCACCGCCCACCTGTCCACCGGCCTGTCGGGACATTGACTCGCCCCAGCCGCGCAGGCGCGGAAGCAGGTACTCGAGCTGGGCCAGTTCGACCTGGGCCTTACCCTCGCGGCTCTTGGCGTGCTGCGCGAAGATGTCCAAAATCAGGGCCGTGCGGTCAATCACCTTGACCTTGACGATGTCTTCCAGGGAACGCCGCTGGGACGGTGCCAGTTCCGCGTCAACCACGACGGTGTCCGCGCCCGTGGACATCACGATGTCCTTGAGCTCCTGGGCCTTGCCGGAGCCCAGGAAGGTGCCGGGATCGGGCTTGGCCCGGCGCTGGACGATCCCGTCCAGGACTTCCGAGCCGGCGGTTTCGGCCAGCGCGGCGAGCTCGCGGAGGGAGTTTTCCGCATCGGCGAGCGTGCCTTCACTCCAGAGACCGGCCAACACGACGCGCTCCAGGCGCAGCTGCCGGTACTCGACTTCGGTGACGTCTTCGAGTTCGGTCGACAGACCCGCGGTGCGGCGCAAAGCGTGCCGTTCCGCGAGATCCTGCTGGTCGCCGTCGTGATTGCTGTAGTCCTCGTCCGGTCCGGAGATGGCCTGGGCCTTGCCGAGCACCGACTTGGGCTCGCCGGCAGCAGGGGCCGCGCTCCGGGCAGGGGTGTCCTTGGAGAGGATCCGGTCGATCACAGCTTGGATTTCCGCAGGACTCATGTCCTGGGCTGCTGAATCGGGTCCGGTGTTGGGCTGACTGGTCATGGTCTCCTTTGAAGGTTCGGCAGTTTCAGAATAGTGCCGATTTGAACTCTGCGGGGCAGTATTCGCGCTGGGCTGACGACTATGGGTCATTCGGATCTCCTGGACGCCGGCGGCGGCGGTACCGCCGGCAAGGTGGGCTCCGTGCGGGAGCGGTGAACAGCAAGGCTGGAAAGGAAAGGAAGATACAGGGCGGACATCGCCGGACTGTGGAATGGACAGTCTTCGGGCTGTCCGCTGAGCGGGACTCAGATGAGCACTGCTGGACTCCAAGGGGTCGGGCGCCAACAGGGACTCCTGCAAGGATCCCCTGTGGGATGGCGCGCTGAGCGGAAGGTAGGTACCTGCGTCGCTGCGGGGACGGGACTCAACCCGTGCCGGCTACTTGAAGTTCAAGAACATGTGTTTAAGACTAGCAGACCGGAATTCTCCCCCGGGCCGGCGGCTGGATGCGGGCCCGGGGGCCTTTCGTACCGGTTTCCCATACCGGCCGCGCGGCAACTAATCTGGCCAGTTATGGAGTCTGCACACTATTTCAGCGCCCAGCCGGCCGGGCCGTTCACCCGCAAGCCATTGACCGTGGAATTGGCGGGCGGGACACGCCACCTGCAGACGTCCTCGGGGATCTTCAGCCCGGACGGCATCGACAAGGGAACGGCCGTCCTGCTGGCCGAGGCGCCGTCCCCGGCGCCGCAGGGAAACCTCCTGGATATCGGTTGCGGCTGGGGCCCGATCGCACTGACCCTGGCGCTGCGCGCACCGCACTCCCGCGTCTACGCCGTCGACGTCAACGAGCGGTGCGTGACCCTGACGAACGAGAACGCGGCCCTCCTGGGGCTGGGGAATGTCACCGCCAGCGCCCCTGACGCCGTTGACCCGGAGCTGCGCTTCGACACCATCTGGTCCAACCCGCCCATCCGGATCGGCAAGGACGAGCTTCACGCCCTGCTGCTCCTCTGGCTGCCGCGTCTGGCCCCGGGCGGATCGGCGTGGCTCGTGGTCCAGAAGAACCTGGGGTCCGATTCGCTGCAGCGCTGGCTGGCGGCCGAGCTGGACGGCAGCTTCACCGTGACGCGGGAAAGCACCTCGAAGTCCTTCCGCATCCTGCGGGTCAGGAAAGCGTCCCACTAGCGACGATCACGGCCGGACCGCTGAGTTCGACGTGCTCGTGGCCTTCCGTGCCGAGGAAGAACTTCACTCCGACCACGCCGCCGGGCACCTGGACTTTCCAGATGTCGGGGGCGCCCTGGCCGGCCCAGTGCCGGATGGCGACGGCTGCGGCGCAGGCGCCGGTGCCGCAGGACTGCGTCTCCCCCACGCCACGCTCGTGGACGCGCATGGTGATTGTTCCGACGCCGTCGTGGACCAGCGGCTCGGACGGCACGACGAACTCGACATTGGTTCCGGCGGGCGGGATCGGGTCGACATGGGGGGCAGTGAACAGCTGCGTGGCCGCCAGTTCGGCCAGCTCGGCCAGCGCCACGACGGTGTGTGGGTTCCCCATGCTCACCGAGAGGGCCGGCCGGGCGACCTCCAGGCCCTCCGCATGAACGAGCGAGTCCATGGCGCGTGCGGTGGCTTCCCCCGGGAAGATGAATTCCCACGGGCCCATGTCGACGGCGTAGCCGGCAGCGGTGCGGACGATCGTCTTGGCACCTCCGCGGGTGCCGATGGTCAGGGATTCCCCGGCCGGCAGCTCCACCAGGCCTTCGGTGATCAGGAAGTGCACAAAGACCCGGACCCCGTTGCCGCACATTTCCGACAGCGAGCCGTCACCGTTGCGGTAGTCCATGAACCACCCGGCGTCCGGGTGTTCCCGGAGCAGTTCCTGTCCCTCGGGGAGGAGACGGGATGGAACGGCCCGGATCAGGCCGTCTCCTCCGATGCCGCGGTGGCGGTCGCACAGTGCAGCCACCTGTTCCGGGGTGACGGAGAGCGTGCCGTTCGGGTCCGCGAGAAGCACGAAGTCGTTGCCCGTGCCGTGGCCCTTGGAAAACCTGAGACCACTGAGCGCTGCCGTGTTGGCTTCCGCGTTCCGGTCAGCGGCCACGGTGAGGGTTTCGTCCATACTCCAAGGTTACCGTTCCGGTTGCTGCGCTGCGTCCGGCCCGCCGGCCGCTCCGGGGCTGCAGGCCGCGGCGGCCTTGGTCACCAGTTCCGGATCCTGCCAGTCCAGCCACTGGATGCGGGGGTCCGCGCGGAACCAGGTCAACTGGCGGCGGGCGAACTGCCGGGTCGCGACGATGGTCTCTTCGGCCGCCTTCCCGACGTCGGCCCCGCCGTCGAGGACTTTGAGGAACTGGGCGTAGCCGAGGGCCCGCGGGGCGGTTCTGCCCCGACGCAGCCCGGCGGCGTCCAGGTGCCGGACTTCGTCGAGCAGTCCCCGCTCCACCATGGTGTGCACGCGGCGGGCGAGGACCTCCCGGAGCTGTTCACGGTCCACCGCGAGGCCGATCTGGACGGCCGGCTGGAAGTACTCCCGGGTGGGCATGAAGGAGCTGAAGGGCCGTCCGGTCAGTTCATGGACCTCGAGGGCCCGGATGATCCGGCGTGCGTCACCGAGCCGGCCGGCGGACACCGGGTCCACGGCCTCGAGCCTCGCCCGGAGCGGGGCGGGTCCGGTGCTTTCCAGTTCCGCCTCAAGCCGGCGGCGGAGCGCAGGGTCGGTGCCCGGGAAGTCCAGCACGTCCAGCGCGGCACGGATGTAGAGGCCGGAGCCGCCAGCCAGGATGGCGCGTTTGCCGCGGGCGTGGATGTCGGCGATCAGGGCACGGGCCTGCTGCTGGAAGTCCGAGACGCTGGCCTCCTCGGTCACGTCCAGGGTGTCCAGGAGATGGTGCGGCACCCCCCTGCGTTCGGCCGCGGTGATCTTGGCGGTACCGATGTCCATGCCGCGGTAGAACTGCATCGAGTCGGCGTTGAGAACTTCGCCGTCGAGTTCCAGCGCGAGTGAGACGGCGAGGTCGGACTTGCCGGATCCCGTGGGCCCGACGACGGCGATCACCGGCGGGGCGGCCGGTCTGCCCGCCGCAGTCCGCTGACCTTGGCCGCCGGGGCTGTCCTGCCGACCTGCCACCGGCTAGCGGCTGCGGACCGGAAGGGCGGGCATGCCCAAGGACACGCCCGTCTTGCCCGCGGCGGCGCCCGGTACGGGAGCGCCGCAGGAGTCGGCCTGGGCCCTGTCCCAGGCGTCCCCGGCGCGGGAACGGCGGAGGCTGTAGTCGTCCGGCGAGGCCGGGTCGGCGACCAGGTGGAAGGCCGCGGCCTCGGTGATGGTAACAGTCACGAGGTCCCCGGGGCGGGGCACCTCGGCGCCGGCAGGGACGGAGAAGTGCACCAGCCGCTGGTCCCGGGCCCGGCCGGAGAGCCGGTGGGTCTCCTCGGCTTTGCGGCCGGAATGGGCCGTGACCATGACCTCGACGCGGCGGCCGAGCTGACGGGCGTTTTCCTCGGCGGCGATCCGGTCCTGCAGTGCGGTGAGGCGTTCGAAGCGTTCCTGGACGACCGCTTTCGGGAGCTGGTCCGGGAGGTCCGCTGCCGGGGTGCCGGGCCGCTTGGAGTACTGGAAGGTGAAGGCGGTGGCGAAGCGTGACTGCTCCACGACGTCGAGCGTGGCCTGGAAGTCTTCCTCGGTCTCGCCGGGGAAGCCGACGATGATGTCGGTGGAGATGGCGGCGTGCGGGATCTTTTCGCGGACCTTGTCGAGGATGCCGAGGAACTTCGTTGAGCGGTAGGAGCGGCGCATGTCCTTGAGGACCTTGTCCGAGCCGGATTGCAGCGGCATATGCAGCTGCGGCATGACGTTGGGGGTCTCAGCCATGGCGTCGATCACGTCATCGGTGAAGGCGGCCGGGTGCGGGCTGGTGAACCGGACGCGTTCCAGGCCGGGGATGTCCCCGCAGGCCCGCAGAAGCTTGGAGAAGGCCTGCCGGTCGCCGAATTCGACGCCGTAGGAGTTCACGTTCTGGCCCAGCAGGGTGACCTCGATGGCGCCGTCGTCAACGAGGGCCTGGATCTCGGCCAGGATATCGCCGGGGCGGCGGTCCTTCTCCTTGCCACGCAGGGCCGGGACGATGCAGAACGTGCAGGTGTTGTTACAGCCCACGGAGATCGACACCCAGCCGGCATAGACCGAGTCGCGTTTGGTGGGAAGGGTGGAGGGAAAGACGTCGAGCGATTCGAGGATTTCCAGCTGCGCCTCGTTGTTGTGCCGCGCCCGGTCCAGCAGGGCGGGCAAGGCGCCGACGTTGTGCGTGCCGAAGACCGCGTCGACCCAGGGGGCCTTCTTCAGGATGGTTTCGCGGTCCTTCTGCGCGAGACAGCCGCCCACGGCGATCTGCATGCCGGGATTGGCGGCTTTGATCGGCGCGAGGATGCCGAGGTTGCCGTAGAGCTTGTTGTCGGCGTTCTCCCGCACGGCGCAGGTGTTGAAGACCACGACGTCGGCCAGTTCCCCGGCGGCCGGGACGTAGCCGGCGGCTTCGAGCATCCCGGACATCCGCTCGGAATCGTGGACGTTCATCTGGCAGCCGAAGGTCCGCACCTGGTAGGTGCGGGCCCGCCCGGCATTGTGGGCCGGTGCGGTGGTTGATGCCGCCGCGGTGTCCAGAGGAGGGATGATGCCGGATGCTGGGGAGGGAATGGTCAAACTCACCTGTTAAGGGTAACGGGTCCGGGCCCTGCCCGCGCGGGCTGCGGCGGGCCGAGGATTCCTGGCGGCCCACTGCCGAGGATCCGGGGCCCGGCTAGGCTTCGGCTTCGGCTTCCGCACGCGCTGCGGCGGCGTCGAGGACCTCTCCCACGATCCGGAAGGCCTGCGAGGGCTGGTACCCCTTGCGCGCCAGCATGGCGGCCAGCCGGCGCGTGGTCTTGTCCCGGAGCTCGCGGTCCTCGAGCCCGGCAACGCCCCGGAGCTTGCGCTCGACGAGCTCCCTCGCCGCAGCCTCCTCGTCCTCGTCGCTGAGCTGTTCCAATGCAACGGCTGCCACTTCGGCGGCTATGCCTTTGTCCGCGAGTTCCCGCCGCAGCGCGCCCTTGGCGAGCTTGCGGCTTTGGGACCTGCCGCGGACCCACATGTCGGCAAACTCCGCGTCGTCGACCAGCCTGACCTCTTCGAAGCGGTTCAGCACGGCCTCGGCGACATCCTCGGGGACGTTGCGCTCGGCCAGTTTGCGGGCCAGCTGAAGCCTGCTCTTGGGTGACGACGTCAACTGGCGCAGCACGATGGCACGGGCTACCGCCGCCGGATCGGCGTCGCGGTCCTGCTCGGGCGAAGGGCCCGAGCGGCGGCGCCGACCGTCAGTGCCGGCCCGTGGGGGTGCGCCGTCGTCGAAGCCGGGGGCAGGATCCGGCGATGCGAATCCTGCCCCTTGGCGCCGTCGGCGGTTAGAAACCGTCAACGGCCTTCAGCTTCGGTGACGCCTCGGGCTCGGCCGGAGCCTTCACGCCGACGCCGAGCTTTTCCTTGATGAGCCGCTCAAGCTCGGAGGCAAGCTCGGGGTTGTCGCGCAGGAAGCGGCGGGAGTTCTCCATGCCCTGGCCCAGCTGGTCCCCGTCGTAGGTGAACCAGGAACCTGACTTCTTGATCAGGCCGTGCTCGACACCCATGTCGATGATGCCGCCCTCGCGGGAGATGCCCTGGCCGTAGATGATGTCGAATTCGGCGATCTTGAAGGGCGGGGCCATCTTGTTCTTGACGATTTTGGCCTTCGTGCGGTTACCGACCGAGTCAGCGCCCTCCTTGAGGGTCTGGATCCGGCGGACGTCGATGCGGATGGAAGCGTAGAACTTCAGGGCCTTACCACCGGTGGTGGTTTCCGGGGAGCCGAAGAACACACCGATCTTTTCGCGCAGCTGGTTGATGAAGATGGCCGTGGTCTTCGTCTGGCTGAGGCGGCCGGTGATCTTACGCAGGGCCTGGCTCATCAGGCGGGCCTGCAGGCCGACGTGGCTGTCGCCCATGTCGCCTTCGATTTCAGCACGGGGAACCAGGGCGGCGACGGAGTCAATGACGATGACGTCGAGCGAACCGGAGCCGATCAGCATGTCCATGATTTCGAGGGCCTGCTCGCCGGTGTCCGGCTGCGAGACGAGAAGGGCGTCGGTATCGACGCCCAGCTTGGCCGCGTATTCCGGGTCCAGGGCGTGCTCGGCGTCGATGAAGGCGGCAATGCCGCCCAGGCGCTGGGCGTTGGCCACCGCGTGCAGGGCGACGGTCGTCTTACCGGAGGATTCCGGACCGTAGATTTCAACGACGCGGCCGCGGGGCAGTCCGCCGATTCCCAGGGCCACGTCCAGTGCAATGGAGCCGGTGGGGATGACCTCGATGGGAGCTCGGACTTCATCGCCCAGGCGCATGACCGAGCCCTTGCCGAACTGCTTGTCAATCTGGGCAAGCGCTGCGTCGAGCGCCTTCTGGCGATCCGGGGCTGCGGCCATGGTTCACACCTCTAATGCTTTCTCGCTGTGGAGTGGCCGTTTCGGCCCTTTGTCTGTCATCACTGACGCTACTTCTACCCACCGACAAAGTTGCCGGCATGCGTCGCTATGTGGAAAACACTCTGCAAAAAGCATAGTCCCACCCGAACAAGTATTCGAACAAATGGTACGGCGTGTCTGCCCGGAAGTGGCCGTCGGTCCGCGGACCACCGCGGGGTCAGCGCGGTTTGACGTCGCGGCCCAGGCGGCGCTCGGGCGGTACATCCTGGACCTCGCATAATGCCAGCCAGACCTGCTTCGGCGGTACTCCGGCGCTTAACGCCTGGTCCGCGGTCCGGCCGCCGACTCCGGCAAGGACCAGGGTGTTGCTGAGAACCCGGGAGTAGCCTGCTCCGAATTCATCGTCCATGAGCCGCCAAAAGTCACTGATTCGCACCAATAAAGTCTCTCACGCTGCGGGACTCTAGAATGGTTGCCATGAGCAATCCCGCCGAGGCACCCGGAACAACGGCGGCGTTTCCCGGCGGCGCCGAGGATCCCGCAGACGCCGCACTGGCCGCTGTTGAGCATCAGTTGAGCCTGCTCTTGCGCCGCGCGCGTGCCGTCTCCCAGCAGCTGTCCCGTCAGGTCCATCCGGACATGGAACCGGCGGCGTACGGCCTGCTGAGCGTGATCCGGCGCAAGGGGCCGATCCGCTTGACCGAGCTGGCCTCCTGCATCGGCGTCGGCAAGCCTTCCGTGAGCCGGCAGATTGCCTTCCTGGAGAACCTCGGCCTGGTGTCCAAGGAAGCTGATCCCCTCGACGGCCGCGCGCAATCGATCCGGCTGACGGCCAAAGGCGAGGACAAGATGCATCAGGTCCAGGACGCCCGCCGCGAGGTTTTCCGGGAGCGGCTCTCGGAGTGGCCGGCCGAGGACCTTCAGGCACTCGCCGCCTACATGGGCAGGCTCAACGCCACCTATGAACGCGACGGCTTCCCGAGGGACGAACCTGCCTAGCAGCCTCCGGGAACGCAAAAAGTCCCCGGCACACCGCCGGGGACCTTTGGATCGAATAGGGTTCGGGGCTAGCGCGCCCCGGAGAGAAGGCCCTTGGCCAACTCGTCGTTCAGGTCCGAGTTGAGCTCACGGTCCAGGTCACGGCCGTAGCGCTGTGCGAACTCCTGCGGAACGGTGTCCGGAACTGCCACACCCTCGGCGACGGCGACGCGGTCGCTGACTTCGCGGAGCATGCTGGAGAGCGGAACATCGAGGGCCGAGCAGATCGAGGAAAGCAGCTCCGAAGAGGCTTCCTTTTGGCCGCGTTCCACTTCACTCAGGTAGCCCAGGGACACGCGGGCGCTGTGCGAAACTTCGCGGAGGGTACGGCCTTGGCGTTGGCGGACATCGCGCAGCACATCACCGATTTCGTGACGAAGTACAACCATCTTGCGCTCCTTCTGTTCGCTCTTTGCCTGATCGGCGAGGCCCACATCCTTCCAGCGGACAACGCCGTTTACGGATACGGGCTGCTTTACCA
>JAODMA010000369.1 GCA_025464545.1 Arthrobacter sp.
GGCGCCGGCGTTCCTGCGGTTGTACGGTTCGGCGCGCTCATGCCGCCTCCTCGGCCGCGAGCTGCGAGTTCACAATCTCCTGGTACGTCGGCGACGTCTCCAACAACTCACGGTGCGTGCCCCGCCCGACGATCCGGCCGTCGTCGAGCACTAAGATCTGCTCGGCGTCGATGATGCTGGACACCCGCTGGGCGATGATCACCAGGGTGGCGCCGGCGGTGTGCTGCTTGAGGGCCTGCCGGAGCCGGGCGTCCGTGGCGGTGTCCAGCGAGGAGAACGAGTCGTCAAAGATATAGAGCTCGGGCCGTTTCACCAGGGCCCGGGCAATCGCGATCCGCTGCCGTTGCCCGCCGGAGACGTTGGTGCCGCCCTGCGAGATGGCCGCGTCCAGCCCGCCCTCCATCTCCCGGACAAAGTCCTCCGCCTGCGCAATCCCCAGTGCCCGCCAGAGTTCGTCCTCTGTGGCGTCGGGTTTGCCGTAGAGCAGGTTGCTGCGGACCGTGCCGGAGAACAGGTAGGGCCGCTGCGGGACCAGGCCGATGTGCCCCCAGAGCAGGTCCGGGCGCAGTTCCCGGACGTCGACGCCGTCGATCCGCACCGACCCGGCCGTCGCGTCGAAGAGCCGCGGCATGAGGTTCACGAGGGTGGTCTTGCCGGAGCCGGTGCTGCCGATGATCGCCGTCGTCTGCCCCGCGCGGGCAGTGAAGCTGATCCCGCTCAGGACCGGGGCCTCGGCACCCGGGTACGCGAAGCCGACGTTGCGCATCTCAAGCTCGCCGCGGCCCGTGCGGCCGGCAAAGCTGACCGGGTGCTCCGGCGGCCGGACGCTGGATTCGGTCCCGAGCACTTGGCCGATCCGGTCCGCCGAAACCGCCGCGCGCGGGATCATGATCGCCATGAACGTGGCCATCATGACGGACAACAGGATCTGCATCAGGTAGCTCAGGAAGGCGATCAGGGTGCCGACCTGCATGGAGCCGTCCTCGATCCGGAACGCGCCGAACCAGATCACCGCCACGCTGGAGACGTTCACTACCAGCATCACCACCGGGAATGCGAGCGCCATCAGCCGGCCGGCGCGCAGGGCGGTGTCCGTGACGTCCTCGTTGGCTTTCCGGAAGCGGGCGGTCTCCAGATCCTCCCGGACGAAGGCCCGCACCACGCGGATGCCGCTGAGCTGTTCGCGTAGCACCCGATTGACGGTGTCGATCCGGGTCTGCATCAGCCGGAACAGCGGAACCATCCGGCTGAGGATCAGCGCGATCCCCATCAGCAGCACCGGCACGCTGGCGGCGATCAGCCAGGACAGCTGCGCGTCCTGCCGGATCGCCATGATGATTCCGCCGATGCAGAGCATGGGCGCCGCGACCATCATGGTGGCGGACATCAACACCAGCTGCTGGACCTGCTGGACATCATTGGTGGAGCGGGTGATCAGGGAGGGAGCGCCGAAACGGGTGACCTCCTGCTCGGAAAACTCCGCCACTCGGCCGAAAACCGAACCGCGCAGGTCCCGGCCCATCCCCATCGCGGCCTTCGCCCCGAAGTACACCGCGGCGATGGTGCAGGCGATCTGCAGCAGCGTGACCAGCAGCATCACTCCGCCGAGGCGCAGGATGTAGTCCGTGTCCCCCTTTGCCACGCCCTCATCGATGATGTCTGCGTTCAGGGTAGGGAGGTACAGCGAGGCAATGGACTGCGCCAGCTGGAAGACGACGACGGCGAGCAGAAGCCGCCGCTGCGGCCGCAGGTATTCGACGAGCAGTTTCCAGAGCATCCGTACTCCCAGCCACGTGTCCCGCACAGTGATTCGAACGCCAGTTTACGTCCGCGGGTTGCCTGCGGGGGCTGGGAGTTTGCCGGGAACCCCGGCGCGTCCCAAGGTCGCCTGCCCGGCGGCCATCAGGCCCTTGCGAGTCCACAAGGGCGGTGCTATAAAACCCATATCGGCCGGTTCACCCGGCCGACACCCGTCCCCTTCAAGGATCCAGGGAGGCCCGTAGAGGTCACCGATACCAGCTCACGGCCTTTAACGATCCGGGATGGGATGCATCCACGACATCTCACCCACACAGGGGTTTCCGGCAGCAAAAGCGGCCGGAAGTTCCATCACCCAACGCTGCAACGGGGAACAGCAGCAGGCATCCGGAGCCACTCAACCGGCTGTTGATGGGATTGCGGTGGACCAAACCACCATCATTGCGTACGCCGTCGGCTACGTCGCGGCGATCTTTGGCATTTTTCTCTTATACCTGCCCATACTTATCGGCCTTGGCCTGCTCCTGCTTCTGGCAGGCGCGGTCAGCCTGGTCGTCCTCCTCCTCAAGGCCGTGACAGTCGGGCTGTACTGGTACCTGGCCCGGCTGTTCAAGACCCCTACCGGCGGCCTCCACCGCGGCGCAGGCGGCGGGGAGCTGCTTCCACACTGACAGGTTCAGATGAATCTGGAATGGCGTCCGCGTGTGGCTTGGACATGCCCGTAGCAGGGGCATACGGTTCAGGAAACCCCTCCCTCATTGATCGGACGATCCTGAACATCATGACCCCCGCCGGACAGCAGCAGGAGCCGAAGCCGGCACGGGGCGGCCGCCGCCGCGCCCCTCTGGTGTGGGCTGTCGTCGTCCTTGTCCTCTTCGCCGCCGTCACCGCCGCCGTCGTCCGCAGCGGTCCGGTCCCCAGGACCGACTTCCTGGCCTCCCTGGAAACCCAGTTCCAAGCGGCCCCGCCGTCGGAGGCCGCGCATTCACCGCATGCCCCGTGGGACGCCGCGGCCCTGGACGCGGAGATCCAGCGGATCCTGAGCGAGAACAAGGGGTACCGGATCGGCGTCGCGTTGGTGGACAACGGCGGCGGGGAACCGACGGAATACGGCGACGCCACGCCCTACGCTGCCGCCAGCACCGCCAAAATCATCACCGCCGCCGCCTACTACCACCTGGTGGAAACCGGCGAGAAGTCCCTCGACGTGCCGCTGGGCAGCTTCGACGCCGCGTTCCAGCTCAAGGCCATGATCAACACCAGCAGCGACGATTCCTGGCTGCTGCTGATGCAGGACATCGGGTACCCCCGGTTGATCGAATACGCGGGGTCGGTGGGCCTGCAGTACGACCCGGAACAGAACCTGGTGGCGCCGGGCGGCATGGCGCTGCTGCTCCGGCAGCTCGCGACCGGGACGCTGCTGAACCCGGAACACACCGGGGAGCTGTTGGGCTACATGCAGCAGACCAACAACGAACGCCTCATCCCGGCCGCGCTGGACCCGGCGATCACGGTGCAGCACAAGTATGGGGAGGTGGAGGGGTACGTCCACGACGCGTCCATCCTGAGTTCCGGCGGGCGCTCCTACTCCCTGGTCATCTACACCTGGGGCGAGGACGCCGTCGAAAGTGAGGAACGGCTGGCCGTCATCCACGACCTGACACGCACGGTGAGCGGGGCCCTGTTCGGTAAGTAAAGGCCCGAAACAGGCCCGGGCCGCCTCTTGTGTCCCCCGGCCAGGGCCCCTAACGTGAAGGCGTTCCCGGTTTCGGAAAGTCACTCACGAAAGGCTGCACCATGGAAGACACCACCAGCTTCCTGCCTGCCACGGCGATCGTCACCGGTTCGGATTCCGGCATAGGCCGCGCCACGGCCGTGGCCCTGGCGAAGTCCGGACTGAATGTGGGCGTTACCTGGCATTCCGACCAGCAGGGCGCCGAAGATACAGCCGACGAGGTCCGCGGCCTGGGGCGCCAGGCCGCGGTGCGGCGCCTGGATACCACCGATGTCCGCGCCGCGGCGGCCACCGTCGACGCGCTGGCCGACGATCTGGGCGGGGTGGACGTGTTCGTGAACAACGCCGGTACCGGCGACGGCGTGAAGTTCCTGGACCTTGACCTCGAGACCTGGATGCGGACCCTCGATACCAACCTCAACGGTGCCTTCGTCTGCCTGCAGGCCGCGGCCCGGCGCATGGTCAAGCAGGGCAAGGGCGGACGTATCATTGCCGTCACCAGCGTCCATGAGTTCCAGCCACGGGTCGGCGCCTCGGCCTATGACGCGTCCAAGCACGGTCTGGGCGGGTTGATCAAGACCATGGCACTGGAGCTGGCCGCGTACGGCATCACCGCCAACAACGTGGCACCGGGAGAGATCGCCACCCCCATGACTGGGCAGACGGACCAGGACCCGACACAGACCGACCGGCCGGGCGTTCCCCTTGGGAGGCCGGGGGACGCGCGCGAGGTGGCAGCCGTCATAGCGTTTCTGGCCTCCCCGGCCGCCAGTTACGTCACCGGCTCCTCCTGGGCAGTGGACGGCGGCATGCTGCAGATGGGCCCGCAGGCCGGTTCGCACATCACCGGGCACGAGTGGCGGAAGGGCTAGGCCGCACGGGCTGGCACCGAAAAGCTTGCCGCGCAGGGTGGCGCAGGCACCGATCTAGGGGCAAGATAAGGAAACCGGGTTCAACACAAATCACGGACCTCGGAAGCCCGCGCACGGACACCAACCGTGTCCGGTCCACGCCCGCTACCCGGGCGCGTCGAGGCTGCCGGGGCCTCGGAATACCTCCCAGCTCACGTGCAGGAGACGCCGCAGTTTTGGATTTCGCCTGAGAACCGGGGATTAGTGCCGGGAGCGCGGAATGCGCTTCACCGGCCGGTTCCGGACCCGGGCTTTTCCAGGGGGTCACCGTGATCCGCATACTCATTGCCGAAGACGAAGAACGTATCTCCCGGTTCATTGAGAAGGGGCTGCGGGCGGCGGGTTTCGCCCCCACGGTGGTTGCGGATGGAGTGAAAGCCGTGGACTACGCGTCCAGTGGCGAATTCGACCTCCTGCTCCTCGACGTCGGGCTCCCCCGCCTGGACGGCTTCACGGTCCTGTCGACTTTGCGCCAGGCGCAGATTGGCATCCCGGTCATTTTCCTGACCGCCCGCGGCTCGGCCGCGGACACTGTGGCCGCACTGGAGGGCGGGGCGGACGACTACATGGTTAAGCCTTTCCGTTTTGAGGAACTCGTGGCCCGCATCAAGGCCCGCCTGCGGCCGGGGGAAAACGGGGATCCGCCCGTGGGCAACGTCCTTCGCTACGGTGCGCTGGAATTGAACCTGCACACCCACGCGGTCAGCATCGGGGAGAAGACCGTGGAACTCTCGGCCCGCGAGTTCGCGCTGGTCGAGATGTTCTTGCTCCACCCGGGGCAGGTCCTGAGCCGGCAGCAACTCCTGAGCCGCGTGTGGGGCTACGACTTTGACGGCACATCCAACGTGGTGGACGTGTATGTGCGCCAGCTACGGATGAAGCTTGGCGCCGACCATATCGTCACCACCCGCGGTGCCGGATACCGCCTCGGCTAGAAAGAAGATGAATCAGTGACCGCCACCTTGAGCCGGCTGCGGGAAAGCGCCCGGGCCGCGCGGAGCACACCGCCTGTTCCACCGCCCGGCGCCGATCCGGAGCGGTCCGGCTGGAGTGCCCGGGCACATTCGGTGCGCTTCCGCGTGGTGGCGGCAATGCTGCTTATGATGCTCGCAGGGCTGGTGGTCGCCGGGTTCATCACCTTTGCGGTCCAGTTCCAGGACTCTGATACCAGAGTGGACCAGGCCCTCCTGGACAAAGCCCACGCCGTGGTCAAGCTGGTACCGAGCAACGAAAGGTCGGACCGGAAGACCCTCGAGCACGGGCTCCACGAGGCCGCTGAGGATATCGAGCCCCGCAGCAACG
>JAODMA010000371.1 GCA_025464545.1 Arthrobacter sp.
GTTGAGGTTTCCAATGTCCCCGTTGACCGAACGGACGCGAAGCCCCGAAGCTGCGACGTCGGCCGCGACGGAGGCGACGGCTTCCGGACCCAGATCGTATGGCACGTGATCGCAGACGCCGGGGAGAGCGCCGAGGTCGATCTCCTCGAACCCCAGTTCCGTCATCGTCCGGAGAGCCGTCGGCAGATCCTGGTGGCGAAAGCTGATGGATGAGCAGCCGAGTCGGGGATGGAACATCGTCTTTGATCCTCTGGTCGTGCGCGGTGGCGGTGGTGATAGGGACCACATTACGGACGTAGACTGTCAACAGTCAACCCTAAAAGTTGACTGTTGACATTGCACTATGGCGCGGGTCACACTGGGGTATCATTTGTTAACAGTCGACAGTGGCCGCGTTCCGGCGTCAGCCACTCATCGAAAGGGATTTCTAATGAGCAAAGAAGCTCTCACCATGCGGGGTCCGGTCCACGGCACCAAGGATGCAAAGCGGGTCGCCATCGGCTCCGGCGTCGGCGCGGTGATCGAGACCTACGACTTCATCGGTTTCGGCACTGCGGCGGCCTTGTACTTCGGCACGGCCTTCTTCCCCACGGGCGATCCGGTGACCGGAACCCTCGCCGCCTTCGCAACCCTGGGGGTGGGCTTCGCGGCCCGTCCCATCGGCGGCATCATCGGCGGCCACCTCGGAGACAAGCTGGGCCGCAAGCCGGTCCTCGTCGCGTCCCTGATCCTGATGGGCGTTGCAACCTTCCTCATCGGCCTGCTCCCCACGTATAGCCAGGTCGGTTTGCTGGCGCCGGCACTGTTGGTCTTTGTCCGCATCGTCCAGGGCCTCGCCTTCGGTGCGGAATGGGGCGGCGCCATCCTGATGAGCTACGAGCACGCCCCGTGGAAGTCCAAGGGCAGGTACACCGGGATTGTTCAGGCCGGCTTCCCGGTGGGCCTGCTGCTGGCCAACCTCGTGTTCCTGGTCAGCGTGAACCTGGGCGGCGAACTCGCCTGGCGCGTTCCGTTCCTCGCAAGCATCGTGCTCGTCGCAGTCGGACTGATTATCCGCTCCAAGGTCCCGGAATCCCCGGTTTTCGAAGAAGTCAAGGACAGCGGCACCATCGTCAAGTCCCCGATCATCGAGGTCATCAGGACCGACTGGCGCAGCATCGTCAAGGGAATCGGCCTCCGCATCGCTGAAACCGCAGGCTATGCCGTGTCTATCACGTACATGATTTCCTACCTGCACACGCAGCAGCTGGCGGACAAGACCCAGACCTTGGTGGCACTCTGCATCGCCTCGGCGATCGGAATCTTCGCAACGATGGCCTGGGCGCGCCTGACGGACCGGATCGGCCGACGCCCCCTCTACATCTGGTCCTGCGCCTTCGCCCTGTTGTTCGCCATCCCGATGTTCCTGATGGTCAACACGGGTCTGTTCGCCCTGGTCATCGCCACCCTCGTGATCTCCTACTCCGTGTGCCAAAACTCCCTCGCCGGCGCCCAGGGCGCTTGGTTTCCGGAGCTGTTCCAGGCGAAGACCCGTGCGTCAGGGGCCTCCCTTGCCTACCAGATTTCGGCCATGGTCTCCGGCTTCACGCCATTCATCACCACCCTGCTGTTCGTCACCTTCGGCTGGATGGGGCCGGCATTGCTCTTCGGCCTTTACGCGGCCGTTGGCCTCTTGTCCGCCATCTCTACCCGCGAAACCTGGGGCAAGCGCGAACGCAAGCTTGCCGAAGAAGCCACCAACCGTACCCCCGAGTCGGTGACCGTCTAATGGCCGCCACGGAAGAAGCTCAAATGACCGCCACGCAGGGAACCATGACAACCACCGCAAAAGAACGCGTGGACAGCGTTTCAGCCGCGGCGTACCGGATCAGGCACCATGCCTTGAATATGGGCGAGGTCCAGGGGCAGGGCTATGTTGGCCAGGCCCTCGGCGCGTCGGACATGCTGGCCGCCGTGTATGCGGACCAGCTCCGCTTCCAGGCGGCCGAGCCCGAATGGGAAGGGCGGGACCGGTTCCTGCTCTCCACCGGCCACTACGCCATCGGGCATTACGCGGCCCTCGCAGAGGCCGGCATCATTCCGGTCGAGGAACTTGCGACCTACGGCTCCGACGATTCCCGGCTGCCGATGTCCGGAATGTCCACGTACACCCCCGGCATGGAGATCTCCGGCGGATCCCTGGGCCACGGGCTCTCCATCGCCGTCGGCATGGCACTGGGCCTCCGGCACCAGGGCTCCGCGGCAAGAATCTACAACTTCCTCTCCGACGGCGAACTCGACGAAGGCTCCACGTGGGAGGCGGCCATGGGCGCCCACCACCACCAGCTGGGCAACCTCACCGCCATGGTGGATATCAACGCCCTGCAGGCGGACGGCAAAACGGACACGGTCCTCCGCACCGAACCCGTAACCGAAAAGTGGGAAGCCTTCGGCTGGTACACCCAGCGCGTGGACGGCAACAACATGGCCGAGCTCCTGCGGGCTTTCGACAACGCTGCCGCCCAGGCGGCCGTGGACGGGCGTCCCTCCGTCATTCTGTGCGACACGAAGGTCGGCCGCGGCGTCCCGCTGCTGGAAGAACGCGAGAAGGCGCACTTCATGCGCATCGAGGACCACGAATGGCAGCTCTGCCGCGAGCAACTGACCGCCGGATACGAAGGAAAGGCCACCCGATGAGCACCACCACCGCACCCAAGCTGAAGACCTCGGCCATGATCGCGTCCTTCGCGGACGCGGGCCAGAAAACGAGTTCGGCCCCGTTCGGGCACGCCCTGGTCAAGGCCGCACAGGAGAACGACAAGATCGTCGGCCTCACCGCAGACCTGGGCAAATACACGGACATGCACATCTTCGCCCAGGCCTTTCCGGAACGGTTCTTCCAGATGGGCATGGCCGAACAGCTCCTCTTCGGCGCCGCGGCCGGCATGGCTGAGACCGGCTTGGTGCCGTTCGCGTCCACCTACTCGGTGTTCGCTGCCCGGCGCGCCTACGACTTCCTCTGCCTGGACAGCGCCGAACCGAACCTCAACGTCAACATCGTCGGCGGACTGCCGGGCCTGACCACGGGCTACGGTCCCAGCCACCAGGCCACGGAGGACATGGCGATCTTCCGCGGCATGCCGAACCTCACCATCGTGGACCCCTGCGACTCGATCGACATCGAACAAGCAGTCCCCCAGCTCGCGGCCAGCGACGGACCCACCTACCTCCGCCTGCTGCGCGGCAACGTCCCCACCGTCCTGGACGAATACGACTACACCTTTGACCTCGGCAAAGCCAAAGCGCTCCGCGGCGGCAACGACGTCGTCTTCATCTCCAGCGGGCTGATGACCATGCGCGCGCTCCAGGCCGCCAAGGCCCTGGCCGCACACAACGTGGACGTCGCCGTCGTCCACGCCCCCACCATCAAACCCTTCGACACCGCCACCGTCCTGGCGGAGATCAACACCGACCGCCTGGCGGTCACGCTGGAGAACCACAGTGTCGTCGGAGGCCTCTTCGAAACCGTCGCCTCCGCCGTCGTAACCGCAGGCGTGGGCAAGCGGGTCGTACCCATCGCCTTGCCGGACGCGTTCCTCGACGCCGGCGCCCTGCCCACCCTCCACGAACGCTACGGAATCTCCGTGCAACGGATCGTTGCGAAGGTCCTGGCGGAACTGGGCTGACGCGCTCCGCACCACGGCGCGCGACCGGCGCCCTCCGGTTGCGCGCCTGTGGCGTATGCTCAACAGTTAACACCGCAAAGGTAAACAGTTAACCCCTGACATTGAGGACACAACCATGGCCGGAGCAACAGCACCGCTGCTGGGACTGGAGAAGAAGAGCCTCCGCGAGCAGGCGCTGTCGGCGTTGCGCACCGCCATTACGAGCGGTGAGCTGGCACCGGGGCGGCATCTGGTCGAAACGGAGCTGTCAGAGATGCTCCAAATCAGCCGTGGAACCCTGCGTGAAGCACTGCGGCAGCTCGAGCAGGAAGGCCTGCTCTCCGCCGGACCCCGTGGCCGGCTCTCTGTGCGACACCTCGACGCCAAGGAAATCCGCGACATCTTCTCCGTGCGCGCGGCCCTGGAGTCGTTGGCTGCCCGGACGCTGTGCGAGCTTCCGGACCGGGAGTACGCCATTCGTTCGCTCCGCACCGCCATCGACGCAATGGAGGCCGCCACCCACGGCACCCTCGAGGAGCGCATTGAAACCGACATGGACTTCCACCGCACCATGTGCCGCCTGACTGGGAACGAGACGCTGCTCCACTCCTGGGAATCCCTTGAAGGATCGATCCGGATGTCCATCATGTTCGCCGGGCTGGACAAGGGCGTCAGAAACATGGGCGTGGACCGGCACCACGACATTGTGGCCGCGATCGAAACAGGTGATGCATCCCTGGCCCGAACGACCATCCGCGACCACATGGACCAGGCCGCCGACAATCTGGTGGCCTGACACCGGGTGACCTCTTCCTTGCGGAGGTCAAGTTGCAGCAGTTGGCCTTCGAGCCCCTGTCGGCACGATGTTTTGTCCCTCGCCGCCAACTATTGACCCTTTCTGTCCCTACAATTTAATTGTCGGCCTCCATGGCATTCACGTCGCGGGGGCGGCCAAAGGAGGAGAACCACCATGGGTTTGGGCGACAAGATCCACAACGCCGCGGAGAAACTCCACGGCAAGGGCAAACAGACTGCCGGCGAGGCCAGCGGCAACGAACGGTTGAGCGCCGAGGGCAAAAGCCGGCAGGTCAAAGCCGACTTGAAGCAGGCCGGTGAGAAAATCAAAGACGCTTTCAAGAAGCATTGATCCCAGGCGTCAAAGGCAGAGGCGTGGACCCGTCCGGACCACGCCTCTTCCCTGCCGGGGCTCTTGGCCATCCGTCCGCCGCCCCAAAACTGAGCCGGCCGGCGACAAGTCACTCGATCTTTGGGTCGGGCGGCGACGGCGCCACGGAATAGCCCAGGTCTCCCGGAAGCAGCCACCAATACTGCAATTCCTTGCGGTGCGTCGCATCCGCCGGGCCGTCCGACCGCCGACGTCCGGCGGAACTGGAAGCAAGCACGAACCACAAGATCGCGAACACGTTTCCCTCGTGTAAAGACTCGTGTAAAGAATTGATTCAAGAGTATTTCCAAGGCATTCCGCCCCCGCCACACCGGCAGCGTCGGAGCTCCGCACCCGGGAGGATAATTACACCGAGATCCAATGGTCCGCGGACACGATAAGGGGTTGCGATGCTTACGCTTCCGCGCATCACAGTAGAGGTTCCCGTGCTGGGCATCGGATCATCCCCTTCGGACTACGATGAGCTGGGCACGCACGTCGATGCACTGCGCCGGCGCCCGGGCCTGCATCTGACCCTCTTACATATCGGGGTCCTGGACGATTTTTCCCGGGACGTCGCGGACTGGACCAACGGCATCACCAGCAACGCAGCAGCCACCCGCACGGTGGTTGCCTGGTTGGAGGCCTTGCCGGTATTGCCGGGCTTCTCAGGACGTGCCGAAAAGCTGATCGTGCTGGGCGGCGGAAACGTGTCCGGACTCGAAGTGGAGGTCCCCGGGCACGTGCGTGAATTTCAGGTCCTGCTCGTGCGCGCGCTCCATGAGCTGCTCGACGATCTGCTCGTGGACAATGTTGATGACTTCATTCTCAGCTCACGTGCGCTCGGCTTCAGGTACCCCCGTTGGACCCCCCATATTGCTGTCGGCCGACCTAAGACCAGGACCCGGGAGCCACTGAAGATTGAACCGTTGGCCGTCGATTTCGGGAGCTCACGGATCCGGAACCAGCAGTTCCTTCCGGCCGCTGGCGCCGGCTGACCGTGGCGATCAGGTCTCGGCGGAGCCTCCCGGGGTTCTGCCGCGGCCGAGCGCGTATTCGAGTTCGACCAGCCCGGCATCGTACGTCTTCGCGCTCAGCAGGCGCAGCAGGGCCGGATCCTGACCGCGGGGAAAGACGCCCCGCCCGGCGCCAATCGCGACTGGCAGAACGACGAGCCGCACGGCGTCAACCTCGCCGGCCCGGAAGAACACTTCGCTCAGGGAGAGACTGCCCCAGAGGACGATCGTGCCTTCGGTCTCGCGCTTGATACGGCGGATCGCTTCGGCCGCGTCGCCGGATTCGATCGTTGCCGCGGGCATGCTCCCCCAGGGTGCGCTTTCGAGCTGCCTGGAGAACACGTAGCGGCGGAGCCCGTTAAGGGCCGGCGCAATGATCTCGCCTTCGGATGCCGGCGTGGGCCAAAACCCGGCGAACATCCGGTAGGTGGCAGCCCCGAGGACCATCGCGTCGACGGTATCAAGCCAAGCCAGTTGGTTTTGGTCGAGTTCCTCAGTACCGCCTTCGATTAACTCGTACGCGGTGAATTCATTGTTTTCGTTGGCGGCGAACCCGTCGGCGGTTACGAATTCCTGGACAACCAGTTGCCCCATGATCGGCTCCTCGCATCCGTTGTTCGACGGACTTTACGCCGGGCAAAGGTGCCCTTCAAGCCCCCGATGTGATGGATTCTTTCGCCCGGTTTTTCCAAACGAACGGTCAAGCTTGGACAACTCTTGGATTTGGCAGGGATCACTTTTTTCCCGCGGATTCCTAGGGTTGGACCATGAAAACAAATACAGCCCTCATCCTCACGGCAGCCAACATTTTCTCCTCACGGGCCCGGCAGCCCTCGCGCTGTTCGACGACGGCCGGTCGCCCTCCGCTACCTCAACGCCCAGCCCCTCCGCCACCGAAGCCACATGCCGGCTCGTCCTTCAGGCCGGTCGTCCCACCCAGTGCGGGGCTCCGGACAGCGGCCCTTCGGCACCTGCTGGACCTTTCCTCGCCGACGACCGGACGGCGGCATCGCTCGTGGCCCGGCATCGGAACCGTCTCGTTCGATCGAACCTCGCGATGACCACGGTGGCCACGGTGAACTGGAGCCCCGCGACGACAAACGCCCCGGAAACGACGGTTAAGTCAGCCGTTCCGCGCCGATAGGCGCTGGCCCTGCATGAGGCGTGGACTTTACGATCAGAGCATGAGGCCGCATCCGAAGGATTCGATTGCCAGGGCCGTGCAGCTTTATGGCGAGGACGAAGTCGTCCAATGGGCTGTCGCGTTGCTTTCGGGACAGCCCGCCGGCGACGATTTGGATATCAGGTTGCTCGGCGGTTCCCCCGGTTGGACTGAATACTGGTCCCGGGTCTGGGGAGCCCGGGCCTTTCTCTACGTCTGGGATGATTGGGCCGCCCCGGCAGTGATAGACGGCCTTGGGGACGAGCACTGGCGGGTACGCGAGATGTGCGCGAAGATCTGTCGACGTCGGGAGCTCTCAGAGGGTTCGAGCGCCCTGGTTGAGCTGGCCGGAGACGCGGTTGAGCGTGTCCGGTTATCCGCGTACCAGGCGATCGGTGACATCTGCGAGGCGGACTCGGCGGCACCTCTGCTGTCTGCATCCTTTGAAAGCCTCCGGGAGGCGGACGAGGCAGCAGCCGCCCTGCGGCGTATGGAACAGCGATTAGACCGCCAGCTCGGCTGATCCAAACCGCGAACCCGCCAGTTCGTCACGCTGCACGAAGCGTTTCAGGACTTTCGACGATTCAACTGCTGGCGTGGAACCGGATCTGCCGCGACTGGCGTTTGCCGGCTCAGCCGACCAAATCGATTACGGACCCCGGTGGAGAGCCGTGCAAGTACGGATTGGCGCCCCACTGGCTGAACTCGCGCGGGAGTTCATGGCCGCAGGGTGGGGCGTGCAAGTAAACCCCGCACATTCAGATCAAACCCTCAAGCCGCGAGGCTGACTCTCTGCCGTCGTGGCGAAGACTTGTCCTACGGGCATACCGCCGCAGTAATCTGTGCAGCTGTAGCGGGCCGGGGACTGGCGGGTCGGAGACGTCGATGCTGCTTATGGCAATTGGAGCCCATCGCGCCTAGCGCGTGCAGGTGAC
>JAODMA010000372.1 GCA_025464545.1 Arthrobacter sp.
CGTACGACGGGCCCGTCTGCGGCTGGGCCGGATACGGCTGGCCCCTGGAGGGCTGCCAGGCACCCGGCGGACCCGCTACTGGTTGGCCGGGCAGGCGGCGCCCAAGCCCCGCGGCGCCGGCCACGATCAGGGGCACCCCGACAGCCAGCAGCAGTAGTCCGCCGATGAGCAGGCCAACGAAGATCGGCCACAGCAAGTCGGAGCGGGCTCCGGCCTGAAGATCAACGGCAACGGGCGCGCTGGCGTCCGCGTTCATGATCAGCACGGCCCAGTTGCCCGCCCGCAGGTCCCATTTCAGTTCTTGGGCCCCAGGTCCTGTGGCGGCGGCGGTCCAGAACCCCTGGGCTGCCGGCTGCGGAGGGATTCTGGAGCCCGGGACGGCAAGGTACTGTGCCCGGAAGGGAGAGAACCGGACGTTGGTGACCTCCGAGTGCTTGACGTCGGCCAGGTAGCTCGCCACCGCGGCCTGCGGCGCGATCCCGATGAAGATCTGCTTAGCAGGGTCCGCGGCGGAGCCACGGACCACTATGCTGCCCGGCAGGTTCACGGGTGCCGTGTCGGAGAAGCCGTCCTCGGTCGTGACTCCCAGGCGGGGAGAAGTCAGGGCGTAGGAATCCGCGGCGAAGCGTGCCGACGGCGTCGTGAAATAGCCGTTGTCGCGCTGCTGGTAATTGGCCCACCCCGCAGCGCCGGCGCCAGCCAGCAGTCCCAGCCCGAGGAGCGCGCTGAGCGTGCCCAGCACGAGCATGACAATCCGGCCTGGTCGCATGGCCGCCGTCCTTTCACAAAGTCCTTCTCAGGAAGTGGTCACGCCCTGTGAAGCCTTCGTTCCGCGGACCCGCGGGAGACCAAAGCCTTCATACGTGCTCCTTGGACCTGAGAATGACCGGAGGCTCCACGATCCGCAGCCGGCAAGGCGTCACAGAGGAATCGATGCCGGAGGACACAATGGACTGGCGGGCGTGCTCTTGGAGTTCATCAAAAGCGGCGGCCGTCACCCTGGCGCGGGCGAGATCAACAACGAGTTCGTACCCAGGCAGCTTGGAGGCGACGCGCCGGCAAACAACATAGAGGGCCCGGATGTTGCCGTTCGTGACGACGCCCCGGACCTGCACCTTGGCCGACTCTTCGATGGCGTCGATGCGGACCAGCACTTTGATGCGCGGATCCCCGTGGGAGGGGTGGGCGTAGTACGAGCTCGAGCGATGATGCGCATGGCTCACAGAGGCTCAGAGCTCCCCCACCGCTTGAGAGTTGATTGAGCCTCACGGGACTCGGAAAGAATGATCATCCGGACGTGGTCTCCTGCCTTTTCCTGCTGGCGCTGGAAAGTGCAAATTGCCATTTCCTTCCCCAAGGTTCTAGCGAGACCGGTACTGCGGAGCGGTTCATCCCCCAATGCCGTGCAGGAACCGCCCTTCATTCAGCATGGTCGGGACCCGGTACCCGGATAAGAGGCGAAAGTCCCGGATCCGCCGCCAGGCCAGCGCTGCCTGGCACGCTGGTAATGTGGCCCGGACCTCTGTCTGCTTGCCGTCCCGGGGCCAGGTTGCCGCCCAGTGGTCCGTTTGCCCTCCGAATGGCCGGGCCAATAGCCTGTCGCTATGCCCGAGAGCCCTGCCGGTACTGCGGCTTCCGACCTTGTCCTCGCCAGGGTTCGATTTCCCGGTGCCACCGCGTTGCGCAACCTCCACCTCCGCGGCGGTCTGGTCTCCCGGATCACGCCTGCAGGGGACCCCGCCGGTTTGCCCCCTGGCGTCCCCGTAGTGGACCTCGACGGGCGGTATGTCATCCCGGGGCTGTGGGATGAGCATGTCCACATGACCCAGTGGGCTCTCGCCGCGCATCGGATCGATCTGTCCGGTGCCGCCTCAGCAAGGTCGGCGGCCGACGTCGTCGGATGCTTTGTGGCACGGCGCACTGACGACGGCCTGCCGGTGGTGGGTGTGGGCTTCCGGGACGCCGTGTGGGCTGATGTTCCGATCTGAAGCTCCTTGACGCCGCCACCCGCGGACTGCCGACGGCACTGCTCAGCCACGACTTGCATTGCGTCTGGCTCAACAGCGCGGCGTCTGCCCGCTTCGGGGTGCCGGTGGATGCGAGCGGCCTGCTGCGTGAGCAGCCGGCCTTTGACCTGACCCGCAGGCTGGGCCAGCTCCCCGATGCCGTCGTGGATGGTTGGGTGCGGGACGCCGCGCGGACGGCGGCCGCGCGCGGAATCGTGGGGATCGTCGATTTCGAAATGACGTGGAGTCGGGAGGTGTGGCTGCGGCGCATCGCCGGAGGCTTTGATTCCTTCCGGGTAAACGCCGGCGTCTACCCACAGGACCTGGACCGCGCCGTCGCGGCCGGCATGCGGACGGGACAGCTGGTCGACGGCGGGACGGGGCTGCTGCGGGTGGGCCCGCTCAAGGTGCTGATCGACGGTGCATTGAACACCCGCACGGCGTACTGCGTGGATCCGTACCCGCACGGCGGGCGCGGATTGCTGACCGTGGGGGAGGGAGAACTGCGGGCACTGTTGGTACGCGCCCGGGAAACCGGCTTCGTTCCGGCAGTCCATGCGATCGGCGACGGGGCCAACGAGGTGGCGCTGAACGCCTTCGAGGCCGCTGGAATCAGCGGCCGGATAGAGCATGCCCAGTTTGTCCGGACCGCGGACTTCCCGCGCTTTGGTGCGCTGGGCGTAACCGCGAGCGTTCAGCCGGCGCATGCCCTCGATGACCGGGACGCCGCCGACTCGAATTGGGCCGGCCGCACGGACCGGGCCTTCCCACTCCGGTCCCTGCTGGCTGCGGGGGCGACGCTGGCGCTCGGTTCCGATGCGCCGGTGGCCCCCCTTGAGCCCTGGCTTGCGATGTCCGCGGCCACCACTCGGGCGGGCCGGGACGGACGCGCGCCCTGGCATCCGGAGCAGGCCCTCACCCGGACGGAAGCCCTGACGGCCTCAACCAGGGGACGAGGCACGGTCCGGTTGGGCGACCCCGCAGACCTTGCGGTGCTCGACGGCGACCCGCTTGCCGTGTCCGATGCGGTGTTCGCCACGATGCCGGTGGCGGCCACGCTGGTGGCGGGGCGGTTCACCCACCGCGGAGGCGTCTGACCGCATTTAGACTAGTTGCCCTTGACCCTCGACTGCACCAGGTTGGCGAAGGGCAGCCGGCCGTACTCCTCGCGGAACCCGGCGTGGTATCCGGCTTCGGCGGCGGTCAGCTGCTCGGCGGGCAGCTCCTTCCAGGCGACGAGCAGGGATCCCGTGCCGGCGAGCTGCCAGATCAGCCGGCCGTCCCAGTGACCGGGCGGCTTGCCCTTGCCGAAGTCGACGAACTCCTGGATCTGCCGGCGCAGCCCGCGGTTGCCTTTGCTGCCGTGGCCGGCCTTTCCGACGTAGAGGACATCGGCGTCGGCGACCCACTCGGCTGCGAGCGCATCCGCCGGCAGCGTGGGGACCTTTTTCTTGAAGACGCCGGCCGTGCTCCTGGCCAGATACTGCGGCCGGAACCCCTCGGGCCGCAGTATCGCGAAGACTCCGGGTTTCTGCGGGATGCGGTTGATTTCCAGGTCCGTAAGGGCCCTGAATCCGGTGAACCCGTCGGCCTTGAGGGTTTGTCTGTTGATCGGCAATGGGTTCCTCGGGTCGCGCGAGTGGGGGTTCCCTTGAAGCTTACGGAAGTACCGCCGCCCTCAGCTGCGGGTGAAGGTGCCCAGCCCGGTCTCATCGTAGAAGTCGAGTCTGACGCTGGATGCGGTGCCGCCCGCACCTGTGGTGAAGATGGCACCGGCCAGCCCGTTGCTGTTCTCCCCGATCGAGTTGAAGCTGAAGGTGTCGGCGTCAAAGTGGGTGAGGCGGAACGTTGTCGTTTTGCCGGCCGGACCCATTATAAGATCCAGCGCGCCGCCCTCCGCGGCGACAGTCAGCGGCCCGTAGTAGGAATTGGTGTAGCTGCCGGTGTAGAAAGTGTTCGTCCGCGCTGGCTGCGTCCGGTCCGGGGCCTTGGAGTAGTCCACTTTCGGCTTCTCCGAATCATAGATCTGCTGGAACGCTCCGGCGGTGAAGCTCAGCCAGTCGACCGTGGGCGCTCCGTTCTGAGCCGCGTCCAGGAAGCCCGCGCAGATGGCCTCGGGAATCCCCTGGGGCCGGCCGTTCGTCAGGACCACGATACCCAGCTGCTCTCCCGGAAGCAGGGAGACGGCGGTCGCGGCACCAAGGTTGAAGGCTCCGGAGTGCCCGAGCTGGAGGCGGGCCTGGTCATCATAGGAGACATTCCAACCCAGGCCGTAGAACCGGGTGCGGGCTCCCGGTGTGGCGGGCGGTCCTGAGACGGCGTGGGGGACATGGGCGACCCTAAGGGCCGCCGCGTCGATGATTTGTTTGCCGTCATAACTGCCGTTGGCGAGCTGCAGACGGAGCCAGCGGGCAAGGTCCCGGACCGAGGAGCTGGCGCCGCCGGCGGGGGCCTCCGCGTCGGCGTCGCGGTTGTACTTGGCGACCCAGGTCCCGTTCCCGGCCGGCACGTGGATGAGTGCCCTGTTCGGCGCCTTTTGGTAGTCGGCGTGGCGGTAGCTGGTGTTGGTCATGCTGAGCGGCTTGAACAGTATCTCGTCGGC
>JAODMA010000421.1 GCA_025464545.1 Arthrobacter sp.
GACATCCTCCCGGACATCCTGTACACCTCGCGGCTGAAGCGGGCCATCAACACTGCGAACCTGGCCCTTGAGAAGGCCGACCGGGGTTGGATCGACGTCAAGCGGGATTGGCGCCTCAACGAACGCCACTACGGCGCCCTGCAAGGCAAGGACAAGGCCCAGACCCTCGCCGAATTCGGCGAAGAGCAGTTCATGCTGTGGCGCCGGTCCTACGACACGCCGCCGCCGTCCCTCGCCGACGACTCAAAGTTCTCCCAGGTGGGCGATCCCCGCTATGCCGACCTGGGCGATTCCATTCCCCGCACCGAGTGCCTCAAAGACGTCCTGATCCGGCTGATGCCGTACTGGGAATCGGACATCAAGGAAGACCTCAAGGCCGGGAAGACCGTCTTGGTCACCGCCCACGGCAATTCGCTCCGCGCGCTGGTCAAGCACCTGGACGGCATCAGCGACGAGGACATCGCCGGCCTGAACATTCCCACCGGCATCCCGCTGGTCTACGAACTGGACGAGAACTTCGAGCCGCTGAAGCCGGGTGGCACGTACCTCGACCCGGAGGCTGCAGCCGAGGCGATCATGGCTGTCGCCAACCAGGGCAAGAAGTAAAGCCCCGCAACCCCCCAAGCCAGCCAATGACGAGCGGCCGGTCACCTTCTGAGGTGACCGGCCGCCGTCGTATGCTGCGCCGTGCCTTCGGCGCTTTCGTCAGCTGTGCTCGATGCTGTTCGGCTGCCAGGCCCCGGTAACCAGGTAGGTCACCTTCTGGGCGACAGAGACGCCGTGGTCCGCGAAGCGCTCGAAGTAGCGGCTGGCCAGCGCGACGTCGACGGTGGTGGCGGGGGATTCCTGCCAGTCGCTCCGCGCGATCGCCTTGAACACGCTCAGGTGAAGATCGTTGACCGCGCTGTTGGCCTTCATGATGTCCCGGGCTACCTCGAGGTCGCGGGTTTCCAGCAGCTCCGTGAGCTTGTTGGCGATCAACAGGTCCTGCTCGGCGAAGCTGCGGAACGTCTCCTGAAGCTGGGCGGGAACCACCGCCGCCGGGTAGCGGAGCCGGGCCAGTTGAGCGAGGTGACGGGCGAGGTCACCCATGCGCTCCAGCGAAGCGCTCATCCGGAGGGAGCCCACGATCATGCGCAGGTCGCTGGCCACGGGGCCCTGCAGCGCCAGGATGTCGATGGCGCGCTCGTCGAGGCTGTTCTGCAGGAAGTCGATCCTGGCATCGGCCGCAATGACGTCCTCGGCCAGGTCAATGTCGGCGCCCTCAAATGCCGTCACGGCCTTCTCGATGGCCTCACTGACCAGCTTGGAAATTTCGACGAGCTGTTCCCCTACTTGGGTGAGCTCTTCCTGAAAAACCTTACGCACGTGTGCGTCCTTTCCTCGGAAATATTGCCGGCCACGATGGCGGCTGGCCTATCTCGGTTCACCTCTCGGCGCTTCAACTGTCAACTCTTCCAGTCTCCGGTGAACTGTTAGGCCCCAATAGGTGAACGTTAGCTGAACCGGGGCCGGAATAGCAGGAGATTTCAGTTTGGGCCGCAGGGCAGAGCATAAGCTAAAGCCGTGGATCCAATGCTCATCGGTGTGATTGCCGGCCTGATCGGCCTCTCGCTTGGCATTTTCGGCGTGCTCGCGTTCCGGGTCAGCGAACAGCAACGCCAACTCACGGACATGGAGTTCGAGGATCCAGCCCTCCCGGACGGTGCCGCGGAGGTCTTGGCCGCCGTCGGACGCGCCTTTGTTGTGGTGGACGCCATTGACGGCGTTGTGCGGGCCAGTCCCGCGGCCTACGCCTACGGCCTGGTGCGCGGTCACACCGTGGTCCACGACCAGGTGCTGGAAATGACCTCCAGAGTCCGGCGCGACGGAGTCATCCTCGAAAGACAGCTCGAGCTGCCCCGCGGTCCGCTGGGCCAGGGCACCATCGTGGTCCAGGTTCGGGCCGCCATGATCGGCGAGGAATACATCCTGCTGCTGGCCGATGACCGCACCGAATTCACCCGCACCGAGGAGGTGCGGAACGATTTCGTCGCCAACGTCTCGCATGAGCTGAAGACCCCGGTCGGCGGCATCTCGCTGCTGGCCGAAGCGCTTGAGTCCTCCGCGGACGATCCGGAAGCCGTCCGGCGCTTCGCCAAACGTATGCACAAAGAATCCGCACGGCTGGCCGCCCTGGTCCAGGACATCATTGAACTTTCCCGATTGCAGGGCGCGAACGTCGCTCAGCAGGGACGGCCGGTGGATATCAACACCGTGGTGTCGGAGGCCGTCGACCGCTCACAGCTGCCCGCCGAGACCAAGAACATCCAGCTGGTCGTCGGCGGCCGCGGGGACGCGATGGTCTATGGCGACCAGGACCTGCTCGTGACCGCACTGCGGAACCTGATCGACAACGCCATACGGTACTCGCCGGAAAACACCAGGGTGGGCGTCGGCGTCCGCGCCAAGGACGGCCTGGTTGCCGTGTCCGTGACAGACCAGGGTGAAGGTCTCAGCCCGGAGGACCAGGAACGCGTCTTCGAACGCTTCTACCGGGTGGACGCCGCCCGGTCCCGGCACACCGGCGGCACCGGCCTGGGCCTGAGCATCGTGAAGCACGTCATTTCAAACCATGGCGGCGAAGTGACCCTCTGGTCACAGCCCGGTCAGGGATCCACGTTCACCATGCGGTTGCCGGAGATGGAGGGCCAGGACGACGCCGATGCCCTCGAGGCGCGCAAACCCGCGTCCCAGGTCACCCGGCCCGCCGTCCGGCCCACCGGAGAACCCCAACGACGTGACGCCGCAGGCGTCCATGAGCAAGGAGCCAGCGCTTGAGCAGGATTTTGATTGTCGAGGACGAAGAGTCGTTCAGCGACCCGCTGTCCTATTTGTTGGGCAAGGAAGGTTTCGAGGTGGAGGTGGTGGACAACGGGATTGACGCCATCACCGAATTTGACCGCAACGGCGCCGACCTCGTCCTCCTGGACCTGCAGCTTCCCGGCCAGTCCGGTACCGAAGTCTGCCGCCAGCTCCGGCAGCGTTCCTCCGTTCCCGTCATCATGCTGACGGCCAAGGACGCGGAGATCGACAAAGTGGTGGGACTGGAACTGGGCGCTGATGATTATGTCACCAAGCCCTACTCTTCCCGCGAACTCGTCGCCCGCGTCCGGGCGGTGCTACGCCGGCAAGGTGAGCCAGAGGAACTGATCTCCAGCACCGTCCAGGCCGGTCCGGTCCGGATGGACGTCGAGCGGCACGTGGTCAGCGTCGAAGGCCAGCAGGTCTCCCTGCCGCTCAAGGAGTTCGAGCTGCTGGAGATGCTGCTGCGGAACTCCGGCCGGGTGCTGACCCGGGGACAGCTGATTGACCGGGTCTGGGGTTCCGACTATGTGGGGGACACCAAGACCCTGGACGTTCACGTCAAACGGCTGCGCAGCAAGATCGAGCCCGACCCCTCGGTGCCGCGTTACCTGATCACTGTCCGCGGGCTCGGCTACAAGTTCGAGCCCTGAGCCGCGACGGCCGGGGCGGGCGTAGGGCAACAGACAGCACAAAGGAGGGGCACCCGGACCGGGTGCCCCTCCTTCTGCGTGAACGCTAGTGGTTCGCGCTGCTCGTCGGAGTCGGCGTCGACGTGGGCGAGGCCGTGTCGGTGCCCCCGGTCGGCGCACTGCTCGGCAGGTACTGCTTGTAGTCAACGATGGTGCCGTCCAGGACCGGAACCTTGAACTTGGCGTTCTGGTTGGTGCCGTCTTCGCGGACGCTGACCTCAACCAGGGAGCCGGGCTTGGCGCCGGTGGTGCTGAGGAGCGCCTCCTCAGCGGAATCCTCGTTCAGCAGGGCGTAGGAGTTCTTCTCGACGGAGATCTCGGTTTGCGCGCCGCCGTCGCCGCTGATGGTCAGCTTCACGTCGCGGGACGAGTCGTTGTAAACCGCGCCGATGACACGGCCGGGCTTGTCTTCGCCCTCCGAAATGATCATCATATTGCGGAGCTGCAGCGGGCCGAGGTCCGTCTGGGTTCCATCTGATGCGGAGTACTGCTCAGAGGTCTGCTGGGGGTTGGTGTAGCCGCAGCCGGTTACGGACAGCAGGCCGATGCCAAGTGCAGCCGTTGCCATTGCCAGCTTGCCGCGCTGGCCCCGGTTCATCGCAGTGAAACGCACGTCACGCACTCCTTGAGAGTCTTGAAACAGTATTCAGCCATAGCCTATCTGCAATCGACGGCAAACGAGGATTCCGCCCGTACACATACGCGTGGGCTGAGCGGTCTGCCGGCCGCCGCAGACTCTTGGCAAAGGCGGTCACATGCACTAATATCCGCTTTCGTCAAGGGGTCTGAGGGCTCCGTTTCGGGCCATTTTCCCCGGATTCATGC
>JAODMA010000429.1 GCA_025464545.1 Arthrobacter sp.
ATGGACACTGAAACCGCCGAAGTCCTCGGCCATGATGTCACCACCATCACCTGCGTATGCGGTAACAATGTCAGCCAAAGCGGATTGATCCCGTGCAACTCACAAGGCATCCCCGTTTACAGCGGAAAAATTAACCCGGTCCCCGCAGGGCTGGCCAAATGGCCTGAGGATGAGGACCTCTACACCCTGTGTCCAGCATGCGGCCGCGTGTACCGGGACGCCGTCATCGAAGAGACAGCGACCGCACCCGTTGCTTTCCGAGTCGACGTCACCGCGACCCGGATTGCCGAGGCAATCCGAGTCCATTGGGAGCTAAACCCCTAGGGCCGGCGATAACCGGGGCAGGACTAGCCGTATTCTCGGCAGATCGGGCCAGGGCACCGGCTGAACCGCCGGGCTGGCGGGGGCTCCTGGAGTCCTCGCAGACGAAAGCCTCTCGCGCCTAAGCCATGTGAGGCAGCATCACAAGGTTGCGGCTTCTTCCTCCGCCAGTCTGATCAAGCGAAGTTCGTCCTCCACCGCGCGGGAAGGCCAATAGTCCTTCGCCAGCTCACTAGCCCGGACTCTGTCTGCTGACGGGAAGAGCTTGCCGAGCAGTCCGGCCGCCTGAAGCAGGGCGATCAGCGCTGTGGTCCTGGCATCGGGCGCCTTGGCTTCGGTCTTCGCGGGACCAGGCGTTTTGTTCCACCATGCCCTGGGACTCCATGCCCTCGTGGACACGCTGGACTTCGGCGCGGCTTGCCAGCATGGAGACCACCGCTTGGGAGTGTGGGGCCGGGATTTGCCACGGATGAGCTCCAACTCGTGCTGGAAGTCCGTTGGCGGCGCGGGTCCTTCCATTCACGACACGGGCCCTGTCCCCCAGGAAGGGCCCCATTTTCGTAGACTCAATGGAGATTCGGCATGTCTTCTCTTTAGAGGCCTGCCCGCCACAGGAAGAGCCATCGATGAAGATTATCGTCCTAGTAAAGGAGGTCCCCGACACATACGGGGACCGAAAACTGAACCTTGAAACAGGCCTCGCCGATCGAGAAGCCAGCGAGGCAGTCATTGATGAGATCGGTGAGCGGGCCTTGGAGCTGGCACTGACGCACGCCGACGCGAACGACGGCACTGAGATCACAGTCCTCTCCCTCGCCCCCGAGGGTGCGACGGCAAGGATACGCAAGGGTCTTGCGATGGGCGCGGGAAGCGCCATCCACGTCTCGGACGAGGCGCTCAGGGGTGCGGATCTTGGGCTTACCGCGGAAACCCTCGCAGCCGCGATCCGTCGCGTTGAGTTTGATCTCGTGATCACTGGCAACGTCTCCACCGATGGATCCGGCGGGATGATTCCCGCGATGCTTGCGGAATTGCTTGACGTGCCGCTTGCTACCGGCCTGAGCTCCGTAGCGATCAGTGATGGCGCGGTGTCCGGCACCAGGCGCGTTGAATCCGGCGTCCAGAAGGTATCAGCGAACCTGCCCGCGGTGATTTCCATTACCGAGGCACTGCCCGGGCCGCGCTTCCCGAACTTCAAAGGGATCATGGCCGCAAAGAAGAAGCCCCTTGAGATGCTTACCCTCGCAGACCTCGGGATCACGGCCGACAACCCGGACGCGGCGCGTTCGATCATGCTGACCGTTGCGGAGAAGCCCCCGCGTGCGGCGGGCGTAAAGATCATTGACGAGGGTGATGCCGGCGAGAAACTCGCTGACTTCCTGGTAGAAAACCGACTGGCGTAGGGAGCAACGACATGACTGAATTCCCTAGTGACGCAATCCTCGTCGTCGTGGAAACCGGGGCTTCCGGTGAACTCGAGAAGGCTGCACCCGGACTCTTCGGCGCTGCCGCTGCAGTTGGCACCCCAATTGCACTGGTACTTGCCTCGCCCGGCGCCGGGAGCGCCGCCGCCGCGGAGGCCGCGGCCCTTGGCGCCAGGCGGGTACTCATCGCGGAGACTCCGGATCCTTCCGTGCTCGGAGTGCCGAGCGTTGACGCGCTTGCCGCCGCTGTGGAGCAGGTGCAGCCAGACGCGATCCTGATTTCGCAGTCTTTAAATGGACGCGACCTCGCTGGCCGCTACGCTGCCCGTTCGCGGGCTGCGGTTTCCGTCGACGCCGTCGGTGTGTCACGTGATGACGAGGGCGTCGTGGCGCACCACTCCGTTTACGGCGGTGCCTACGATGTGACGTCAACGTCCACGTTTGGGGCGCCGGTGATTACGGTTCGCCAGGGCTCCATCGAGGCGCGTGCCACGGCCCAGCCGCAGGATTCGGAGACCCTGACAGTGCCGCCCTCCGGGAAGCGGGCCGCGCGGATCGACTCGTTCGACGAGGCAGTTGTCGCCACCTCGCGGCCGGAGTTGCGTGGTGCCGCGAAGGTTGTCGCGGGTGGTCGCGGCCTCGGATCGGAGGAACAGTTCGCCCTCGTGGGACAGCTCGCCGATGCACTCGGTGCTGCCGTTGGTGCGTCGCGTGCCGCGGTGGATGCGGGCTACATCCCGACGGCGCATCAGGTCGGCCAGACCGGGGTTTCCGTGTCACCACAGCTGTATGTCGCGCTGGGCATTTCCGGCGCGATTCAGCACCGGGCGGGCATGCAGACCGCGAAGATGATCGTCGCCATCAACAAGGACGGGGACGCACCGATCTTCGAGGTCGCCGACTTTGGTGTGGTCGGCGACGTCTTCAAGGTTGTGCCTCAGCTGATTAGCGCACTTGAGGCCCGGAAGAAGTAGCGATGGCAGCTCAGTCTCGGAATGTTCGGCGGGGCCTGCCGCGCGTCGAAGGCGGTGACCCCTGGCCTCCGGCAGGCCAGGCGCCCGTACACATTGTCACGGCAGGAGCGGAAGCCCGGTCGGCGTCTGTTTCCGGGATGGGACCGGTCACCGTCGCGCCAGCGGCAGCCACGCCCCCCACCCCCGCTGCTGCCCAGGAAACGGCACCGGGCACGACGGCGGTGTCCGCTCCGGTCCCTGCAGTGGATGCAGGCACCGCGGTGGCGCGGCAGCTTCGCCGGGGGCTGCCGCGCGTGCCGGGCGGCGAGCCCTGGCCGTCAGCGGGCGAGGCCCCGGTATCAGTGGCGGCCCTATCCGGTGCTCGCGCCGCAGTCGCCGCGCCCACGGCGACTGCAGACGGTACTGAGAAAGCAGTGCCGGCAGCGACGTCGCCCGCAGCTGCTCCTGTCACCGTACCCGCCACACTCACGACGGGAACCACCTCGCTTCGTCGCGGGCTCCCCCGTGTCCCCGATGGTGAACCATGGCCGCCAGCCGGACTTGCTCCTGCGGTCGCCGCCTCCCCCGCGGTACGGGCAGATCCGGAACACATCGCCCCGGCCCATTCCCCGGCTGCCAGCGTGTTGGAGACCGCTGCCGAGGCGGAGCCACCGGTGACCGCGAGTGCACCCGCAGTCACAGCCGCCCCATCACCGGTGGCACCGTCCGTCGCTCCCGAAAAGCCCGTCAAGCCAAAGCCCGAGGCAAGGCTCTACGCTTCGCGGACCCTGGGCCAATGGGTCAAGCGCGTCGTGCTCCTCGCGGTCGGCGCCGTGGCCGCCGCAGCGATTCTTGTGCTCGCCGCGCGCGGTGTGACGACGCTGCCGGGCGTGCCGGAGTTCCTCGAGAGGTACCCCGGCGAGTACCACCTGCCCGAGACCGCCGAGACCGGCTTCCCGTGGTGGGCGCAGTGGACGCACTTCCTGAACATCTTCCTGATGGTGCTCATCATCCGCTCCGGCTATCAGGTGCGCACCCAGCAGAAACCGCCGGCGTTCTGGACACCGAAGCGCGGCGGCAAGAAAATCAGCATCAATCTGTGGCTGCACCAGTCGGTCGACATTTTGTGGCTGGCCAACGGACTCATCTTCGCGGTGCTCCTGTTTGCCTCCGGCCACTGGATGCGAATCGTGCCGACCAGCTGGGAGGTGTTCCCG
>JAODMA010000437.1 GCA_025464545.1 Arthrobacter sp.
CGCTCTTCCGATCTCAATATCATCCTGGACCAGATGGACTCCACCGGGGCCCAGTTCGCCGATGCCCTCGCGGAGGCGCAGCGCCTCGGTTACGCGGAGGCCGACCCGACGGCCGACGTCGAAGGCCATGACGCCGCCGCCAAGGCCGCCATCCTCGCCTCGCTCTCCTTCCACACCCGCTTCGCGCTGGAGGATGTCTACTGCGAGGGCATCAGTTCCGTCAGCGCGGCGGACATCGCGGCAGCGAAAGACGCCGGGTTTGTGATCAAGCTGCTGGCCATCGCCGAGAAACTGACTGTCGCAGGCACGGACACAGGCGGCAGCACCGGAGTGTCGGTGCGCGTGCACCCCACCCTGCTGCCGCGCGAACACCCGCTGGCAGCCGTCCGCGGCGCCTTCAATGCGGTCTTCATCGAAGCTGAAAACGCCGGCGAGCTGATGTTCTACGGCCAGGGGGCCGGTGGAACCCCGACGGCGTCAGCGGTGATGGGCGACCTCGTGTCCGCTGCCCGCCGGCTGGTCCTCGGCGGTCCCGGCCGGACCGAGACCACAACCGGCCATGTTCCCGCCCTGCCCATCGACGCCGCCATCACGAGCTACTACATCGGCCTGGACGTCGCGGACCAGCCCGGCGTGCTCGCCCGGATCGCCAAGCTCTTCGCCGAGCACGGCGTTTCCATCGAAATCATGCGGCAGACCATCCACCGTGACGCCGGTTCCGCGGTGGAATCGGCTGAACTGCGGATCGTCACGCACCGCGCAAGCGAGGCTGCACTGGCAGCCACCGTCGAGGCCGTGAAGGGCCTGGACGTTATCAATTCCGTTACATCCGTACTGCGGGTAGAAGGAGTCTAAGTGGCTCACCAATGGCGCGGTGTCATCCGCGAATACGCCGAACGTCTGCCCGTCACGGAGGCCACGAAGGTCATCAGCCTGGGCGAGGGCGGGACCCCGCTCGTGCACGCCCGGCAGCTTTCCGAGCTGACCGGCAACACCGTCTACCTCAAGGTCGAGGGCATGAACCCGACCGGTTCCTTCAAGGACCGCGGCATGACGATGGCCATGACGGCAGCGGTCGCCGCCGGAGCCAAGGCCGTGGTGTGCGCCTCCACCGGAAACACCTCCGCTTCCGCCGCGGCGTACGCGACGGCGGCCGGACTGCAGTGCGCCGTGCTGGTCCCCGAGGGCAAGATCTCGATGGGCAAGCTGAGCCAGGCGATCGCGCACGGCGCCACCCTGCTCCAGGTCGACGGGAACTTCGACGACTGCCTCGACATCGCCCGCAAGCTGGGGGAGTCCTACCCGGTATTCCTGGTCAACTCAGTCAACCCCGCCCGGATCGAGGGGCAGAAGACCGGGGCGTTCGAAATTGTCGACGCGCTCGGCGATGCCCCCGACATCCACGTGCTCCCGGTAGGAAACGCCGGCAACATCAGCGCGTACTGGAAGGGCTACAAGGAGTACTCCGCGCCGTTCGAGTCCGCCACTGCCGGCACCCTGGCCCCGGTATCCACGAAGACCCCCGTGATGTGGGGCTTCCAGGCCGCCGGTGCGGCACCGTTCGTCGCAGGCCACCCGATCACCGAGCCCGACACCATCGCCACGGCGATCCGGATCGGCAACCCGGCCTCCTGGGACACCGCCGTGGCCGCCCGGGACGAATCCAAGGGCCTGATCGAGGCCGTGACGGATGCGGAAATCCTGTCCGCCCACCGCTGGCTGTCCGCCCGTGAAGGCGTCTTCGTGGAACCCGGCTCCGCCGCCGGTGTCGCGGGGCTGATCAAGAAGCACGCCGCCGGCGAGGTCCCCGTCGGCAAGACCATCGTCATCACCGTCACGGGCCACGGCCTCAAGGATCCGCAGTGGGCGCTCCGTACCGAGGACGGCAGCGACGTTGAGCCCGTCAAGGTCTCCAACGACGTCGTTACCGTTGCCGGGGCCCTGGGACTGGAAGAAAAGTAGCCTTGGAAACCACCCTCACAATTCCGGCCGAGTCCCCCGCCGGCACTCCGGCAGTCCCCGCCGGCCAGCTGGTGACCGTGCGGGTGCCGGCCACCAGCGCCAACCTCGGTCCCGGCTACGACAGCCTGGGACTGGCGCTTTCGCTGCACGACACCCTCACCGTGGAGACCCTTGCCAGCGGTGAGCTTGAGTTCGAACTCAGCGGCGAGGGTGCCGCAACGCTGCCGCGGGACGCGAGCCACCTCGTGGTCAAGGCCCTTACCGAGGCGCTGCACCGGCTGGGCTTCCGGCACGAAGGGCTGCGGATCACTGCGGACAACGTCAATCCGCACGGCCGCGGGCTGGGCTCGTCCGCCTCGGCCGTCGTCGCCGCAGTGACGGCGGCAAATGCGCTGGTGCCCGAGGCGTCCCGGCGCACCAAGGACTGGGTCCTGCAGCTGACCAGCGAGATGGAGGGCCATCCGGACAACGTCGCACCCGCCATTTTCGGCGGACTGGCGCTGTCGTGGCAGGACAGTGACCAGTACAGCAGCACCTGCGCGACAGTGGTGGACTCGGTCGTTCCGGTCGTGGCCGTTCCGGACTTCGAGCTCTCCACCGAAGCGGCCCGCGCGCTGCTTCCGGCATCGGTGGGACACCATGCCGCGGCGATGAACTCGGGCCGGGCGGCCCTGCTGATCCATGCGTTGACGCAGAAGCCCGAATTCCTGCTGCCCGGCACGGAGGATTACCTGCACCAGAGCTACCGGGCGCAGGCGATGCGGCCCAGCGCCGAACTGATCACCGCGCTGCGTCGAGCCGGCCACGCCGCCGTCGTGTCCGGAGCGGGTCCCACCGTGCTGGTTCTTGCCAACGGGGAGGCGGAAGCCGGGACGGTCGTGGACCTCATCGGCTCCCATACCGCGGTCAACACGCCGGAAGTGGCCTGGCGTGTGATGAAGCTGGCCGTGGACGTTGAAGGTGCTAAAGTGGAAGTGCACCGGCAGTAATCACGCAACTGTTTATAAGACCGCGATGTTGGCCAAGTTGCCTTTCTCATCTTTCACTGCGCAATATTTTCCGGTGCCACCTGCTTTTGGTCTGACGCAGGACTCAGCAGAAACAACCTCTGCCCTCTGAAATGTCAGCCCGCCGTTCATTAATTTTCCGAACGCGCCAGGTGTATGCACGTCCCCGGTCTTGCTGGCAGAATCCATCCGGCAGGGCCGAAATCCCGGCTGCAGATCTGAACTGCAGCCCAGATCAAATCATCGCGTCCAGCTCCTAGTCTGGACGCCGTCGAGGGGGAAGGATCCTTCGTGACCGAAACCACTGAGCTGTCTTCAGCTGTGGAAACATCATCTTCTGCTGCCGGATCGTCAACGGCCGCA
>JAODMA010000442.1 GCA_025464545.1 Arthrobacter sp.
GGCCGCGAAGGATTCGTGGAATCGGTCCGCTCCATGCGCCGCCGGGTCACCGAGCACATTCCCCCCGAAGAAGAGCAGCGCCAGATCAAGCTGGGCCGCGGGGGACTGCGGGACGTGGAGTTCACCGTCCAGCTGCTCCAGCTGGTACACGGAAAATCCGACGAGTCGCTGCGCCGCCGGGACACCACCTCCGCCATCGCCGCGCTCTCCGCCGGCGGGTACATCGGCCGTTCGGACGCCGCCGAGTTCGACCGGAACTACCGCTACCTGCGGCTGCTCGAGCACCGGATCCAGTTGTTCCAGCTGCGCCGCACCCACCTGATGCCGGTCCAGGAGGGAGCGCTGCGCGCCCTGGCGAAAGCGGTGCTGGGCCCCTTCTCCAGTGAGCGGCCCCAGCCCGATGCCCTGATGGCCGCCTGGCGCAAGACCAAGCGGTCGGTCCGGGAGCTGCACGACCGCATTTTCTACCGTCCGCTGCTGAACACGGCCGCGACGCTCAGCAGCGAGGAGGCCCGGCTCACCCCGGAGGCCGCCCAGGGTCGGCTCGCCGCGCTCGGATATCTCGACCCGCAGGGCGCCATGCGGCACATCGAGGCCCTCACGGCCGGTGTCAGCCGCCGCGCTGCACTCCAGCGGCAACTGCTGCCGATCCTGCTGGGCTGGCTTGCCGACGGCGTCGATCCCGACGGCGGCCTGCTCGCCTTCCGCCGCGTCAGCGAGGCGCTCGGCACCACGCACTGGTACCTGGGCCTGCTCCGGGACTCGACGGCGGCGGCCGAGCGGCTCTGCCACGTCCTCGCCAACTCCCGGCTGATTGCCGACCTCCTCGAAGTGTCGCCGGAATCCGTGGCCTGGCTCGGCTCGGACAAGGAACTCGTGCCCCTGAGCTTCGAGGCGCAGTGGCAGGAGATCGCTTCGAAGATGTCCCGGCATGCGGAGCCGGAAAGCGCGATGCGCCTGATCCGGCTTATCCGCCGCCGGGAGATCCTGCGGATCGCCATCGCCGACAGCGCCGGGATGCTGGACCAGGACCAGGTCGGCGCAGCTCTCGCCGACTCCGACCGTGCCGCCACGCTGGGGGCACTGCGGGTGGCGGAAACCGTGGTCACGGCCGAGGAACCGCTCAAGACGCACGTGCTTGTTGTCGCCATGGGCCGGCAGGGCGGGCGGGAGATCGGCTATGGCTCTGACGCCGACGTCATGTACGTCCACCGGGGCCTGCCGGGGGTGCCCGAAGAGGAGGCCCAGAACCAGGCCGCCCAGATCGTCGGCCGGCTCTCCAACCTCCTGACCCAGCCGCTGAAGCCCGCCATCCTGGCCGAACGCGTGTTGATGGTCGACGCCGACCTGCGGCCCGAGGGCAAGAACGGTCCCATGGTGCGCTCCCTGGAGTCATACGCCGAGTACTACCGGCGGTGGTCGCTCATCTGGGAAGCCCAGGCGCTGTTGCGTGCCCGCCCGATGGCCGGTGACGACGAGCTGGCCCGCGACTTCGTGGCCCTCATCGACCCCGTCCGCTACCCGGAGGAGCTGTCCGGGCGGGATGTGCGGGAGGTCCGGCGCGTCAAGGCCCGGGTCGAGGCCGAACGCCTGCCCCGCGGAGCGGATCCGGCCCGCCACCTGAAGCTCGGCCGCGGCGGCCTGAGCGACGTCGAGTGGCTGGCCCAGCTGATCCAGCTCCAGCACGCCGGCAGGCATCCGGAACTCCGGACCACCTCCACGGTGGAAGCGCTGGAGGCGGCGGCGCGCCTGGGCCTGCTGGCGGAGGCGGACGCCGAAGTGCTGCTCCGGTCCTGGCGGCTGGCGAGCCGGATCCGGTCCGCCAACGTGATCTGGACCGGCCGGGCCTCGGACCTGCTGCCGTCCTCGCGCCGCGATCTGGAAGCAGTGGCGCGGTGGTGCGGTTACGGCCAGGGAAATGCCGCTGCGCTCGAGGAGGACTACCTGCGGCTCAGCCGGCGCGCCAGGAGTGTCTTCGAACGGGTTTTCTACGGACAGTGACGCTCCCCGCCTCGAGCCGCTCGCACCTGCCGGCGGGCCGCAAAGGCTGACACGGCACCGGCCCGGTGCTACTTTGGCCCCATGGCCAAGCAAATGTTCCTGAATCTTCCTGTCAAGAACCTCGACAAGACGGTCGAGTTTTTCACCGCACTGGGTTTTTCCTTCAACCCCGACTTCACCGATGAGAATGCCACCTGCATGATCGTCAACGACGACGCTTTTGTGATGCTGCTGGTCGAGGCGTACTTCCAGACCTTCACGTCCAAGTCGATCGCCGACGCGAAGAGCAGCACCGAGGCCATCATGTCCTTCTCGCTGGACAGCCGGGAAGCAGTGGACGAGATGGTCCGCAAGGCCCTTTCCGCCGGGGCCACCCCGTCCCAGGAGGCCCAGGACTACGGCTTCATGTACACCCACAGCTTCCAGGACCCGGACGGCCACCAGTGGGAAGTTTTCTGGATGGACCCTGCCGGACCGCCCAAGGACGCGGCACTGTAGTCTCCCGAACCGGTTCCACGGCGGCGGACTGGGTACGCTTCTGTCATGGCTGAAAACGTGTGGCTGCTGCCACTGAAGGACCTCGACGACGACGCCCGCGCCGTCAAGCTGGGGGAGATCGCGGAACTGGAAGTGGGGGAGGACCAGCGTCGGTTTGTCGGGGATGCGCTGCGGATGATGCTGGTGGCCCTGGAAGAGGAATCCCGCCACCCGTTCGCGGTCGACGCCAACGGCGCCGCCGTGGGCGTACTGACGCTGCAGAGCGGCGCCGCGTGCCTCGCCGGGTGGCCGGACAATGACTCCGTCTGGCTGCTCCGCGGCTTCCTTATTGACCGGCGGCACCAGGGCAAGGGCCTCGGCACCAGCGCCGCCGACGCTGCCGTCCGGGCCGCCGCCAAACTGACGGCTGCGCTCGGCGGGGGCCAGGCCGGCGTCGTACTTTCCGTCAACGAGGCCAATCCGGCCGGCCAGGCCGCCTACCGCAGGGCCGGTTTCGAGGACCGCGGCCGGTATCGCGGCGGCGACGCCGGGCCGCAGCGGACCATGTACCGGGCCTTCTGACGGCCGCAACCCCGACGGGGGCGCGGGGCCAGCCCGCCGCGTCAACTATGGTTGACCACACCTCTTTCGTCATCTAAAGTTGACGCCAGGAGGTGTCCGTGAAGACATTGATCGGTTCGATGGACGGCAAGGGGCCGGCGGAAGCGCTGTATGCGGTCGCGGAGCTCCGCAAGGAAGTGGCCCGCACCGAGACGGAAGTCGTGTTGCGCGCGCGCCAGGCCGGGCTTTCATGGGAAGCCATTGCCACCTGCCTTGGCGTGAGCAAGCAGGCCGTGCATAAGAAGTATGGGAATCGCTGAGCCCGCAGGCCGCGAAAGCGGGAGCCCTGGCCGTTTGGCCGTTCCCCGCGGACGAGCTTGTAGACTGCTGCGATACGTGTCCTCGACGATTAGGAGCAGTTCATGAACTACATCGGAAGTCAGTCTGAGAAGGCCGTGCCGGCTGGTGAGCTTGATCGGCGTCATGTGGGCCAGACGCTTAGCTTTCAGTCCAATGATTTCACCGTCGTTTTCGGCACTATCGCCGGCATTGCCAAGACAGAGGCGCGAGTCTACTTAGCCCTCCTCGGGGTCGCTGGGGGCACCCACCTGAAGGATGAGTATGACCTGCCCATTGGTCAGATCGTCTACTTGCAGCCGGATCCGCTGACCAGCGCGGAAAAGAGCCTGTCGGATGCCGGGAAGATCGTAAAAGAGAAGATCGACGAGATCGCGAAGAACATTCGCGATCGGCAACAGAAGCCCGATTCGGAGTAATCGGCCGGCACGTCACCGTTTCGTTGAACGCTGCTTGCCGTGTGTACGGCCATGTGTGGCCGGACGCAGAAGAGTCCGCACGCGCTGCCGTTGCCGAAGGCTGGCTGCTCGTGCGGACTCTCTGTGGACTAAACCGGGGCTGGCCCGGTGATCTGGCTAGACGCCGTAGTAGAGCTCGAACTCGTACGGGTTCGGGCGCAGCGAGAGCGGACGGATCTCGTTCTCGTACTTGTACTCGATCCAGGTGTCGATCAGGTCCTGCGTGAAGACGCCGCCGGCCTGCAGGAATTCGTTGTCCTCGGCCAGGGCATCCAGGGCTTCCTCGAGCGTGCCGGGAGCCTTCGGGATGTCCTTGGCTTCCTCGGCGGGGAGCTCGTAGAGGTCCTTGTCGATCGGAGCGGGCGGCTCGATGCGGTTGCGGATGCCGTCAATGCCGGCCATCAGCTGGGCAGCGAAGGCCAGGTAGGGGTTGGACGACGGGTCCGGAGCGCGGAATTCGATGCGCTTGGCCTTCGGGTTGGAGCCCGTGATCGGGATGCGGATACCGGCCGAGCGGTTGCCCTGCGAGTAGACCATGTTGACCGGAGCTTCGAAGCCCTTGACCAGGCGCCGGTAGGAGTTCACCGTCGGGTTGGTGAAGGCAAGCACGGCCGAGGAGTGCTTCAGCAGGCCGCCGATGTACCAGCGGGCCATGTCGGACAGGCCGGCGTAACCCTTTTCGTCGTAGAACAGCGGCTCGCCGCCATTCCACAGCGACTGGTGGCAGTGCATGCCCGAGCCGTTGTCACCGAAGACCGGCTTCGGCATGAACGTGACGGACTTGCCCCAGGCGTCGGCAGTGTTCTTGATGACGTACTTGAACTTCTGCAGGTCATCTGCCGCGTGCGTCAGGGTGGTGAACTTGTAGTTGATCTCTGCCTGACCGGCGGAGCCGACCTCGTGGTGGCTGCGCTCAACCTCAAGGCCGGCCTCGTCAAGAGCGATACACATGGCGTCGCGGAGGTCAGCCTGCTTGTCGGTGGGGGAGACCGGGAAGTAACCGCCCTTGATGGGGGTCTTGTAGCCGAGGTTTCCGCCTTCTTCTTCGCGGCCGGTGTTCCAGTGGGCTTCCTCGGAATCGATCTTGTAAAAGCTGCCCTGCGGGGAGGACTGGTACTGGACGTTGTCGAAGACGAAAAACTCGGCCTCCGGCGCAAAGAAAGCGGTGTCAGCGATGCCGGTGGATGCGAGGTAAGCTTCTGCCTTCTCGGCCACGCCGCGGGGATCGCGGTGGTACGGGTCGCCGGTCCGCGGGTTCACGATCGAGAAGTTCAGCGCAAGGGTCTTCTCCAGGCGGAACGTGTCGAGGAACGCCGTGGTGACGTCCGGGATGAGCTGCTTGTCCGACTCGGCGATGCCCTGGAAGCCGCGGATGGAGGATCCGTCGAAAAGCTGGCCGTTGACGAAGAAGTCCGCGTCAACACTCTTGGCGGGCACATTGAAGTGCTGCTGAACGCCGGGGAGGTCGGTGAAGCGGATATCGACGAATCGTACGTCTTCGTCTTTGATGAACTTGAGGACTTCGTCCGCAGTCTTGAACATCTATGCTCCTTACGCATATGAAAGATCTGGCCGTCAGGCCATGTGGTCCAGCGCAGTCCGACAGCGGGGAGAACGAAAAGTCCGCCCCGCTCCTATGCCGCCAGCAACTGTTACCACCCTAAGGACATGGGATTTCACTCCGGTGTCCGCTTTGTTTCAGGCACGTTACAGAATGCCCGGACAGGTAAACGGTAGTCGGCGTCCACAGGGTGACCAATCCGGTTCCACAGTGTGGCCATTCGGAGTCCACTTTGTGAACAGCGAAGGATGCCGGGGCTTTCCCGATAGTCTTGGAGGGTGGTTGATCGCAAAGACATAGGCTCATGGCTCAGCGGCCCGGACACGTCCGGCATCTCGAAGTACCCGGGGGAGCGGTTGGGCCTGCCCGAGTCCGGGCCGGGCTCAATCGCCCGCGCCGGCCGCCGCATCCTGGCCATCTGCATCGACTGGGGGATTTCCCTGCTCATCAGCAACTATGCCTTCGCCGGAAACCCTTGGGCCACGCTGGCCGTCTTCGCCGCCGAGCAGGCGCTGCTGATCGGAACGCTCGGCTACAGCATCGGGCACCGCATCATGGGGATCCACGTGATCCGGCTGGGCGGCGGCCCCGCGGGCCCGCTTCCGGCCCTGGTCCGCAGCCTGCTCTTGTGCCTGGTCATCCCGGCCGTCATTTTCGACCCGGACCAGCGCGGGCTGCACGACAAAGCCATGAACACGGTGCTGGTCCGGATGTAACTTGCCGCCGCGGCTAGACGCGCGTTGCCTCCGGGAGCTGTTCCCGGGCTGCCGCTGCCGGCGTGAGGAATCCGTGCCGCCCGGCCCAGCGTTCAAACCACACGGTGGCAAACGGCAGGACGGCGGAGAGCCCGGCGAACAGTGCCACCCGGAACGGCCAGCGCTGCAGCCGCCAGAGGACCAGGGCGGTAACGCCGTAGGCGATAAAGAACGCACCGTGGACCGGGCCGGCGATTTCCACGCCCAGTTCGGTGGTCCGGGCGACCCATTTGAAGAACATGCCGACCAACAGGGCGGCCCAGCTGAAGGCCTCGGCGATGGCCAGGATGCGGAAAACGCGGATCGCGGCCGGCGTGGACGGCAGTTTCATGGGAGTGTCTCCGGGTTCTGTCCTGCGGGACGGGCAAGGGTCGTCGGTCGGCGTCCCGCTAAGCGGCGGGAAGGGCCTGGGAGCGCCGGGTAATGGAATCGCCCCGGCTGCGGCCTGAAGGGCGGTACCGGGGCGACTCCTGACGTTCTGGTAGCTGACGCTGCGGGCGGCTAGCGTCCGCGGGCGGCTTTGCGGTCCGGGCGGGCCTTGTAGGGATCGATGCCCTTCGGGATCGGCAGGCGGCTTCCCAGCGATGAAATGCGCTTGGACACGGCATTGACCTCAATCTTGGTCAGTTCCTTGTTCAGCTTATTCATCTTCTTGGCGACCTGGCTGATGGGGACCTGGCCTTCGCCGCGGCCGGTTTCAATGACGTGGATGGTGACGTTCGGCAGGATGCGGGCGAGGCGCTTGCGTTCGGCGTCGACCAGCGGCTTCACCCGGGAGGTGGGGCCTTCACTGACCAGCACGACGCCGGGCCGGCCGATGGCGCGGAAGACGGCGTCCTGGGTGCGCGGGTTCACGGCGACCGGCTGTTCTTCGACGATCCAACCCCGCTTGAGCGTGCCCAGTGCGGCGCCTGAGGCGCCAGGCTGGTTTTCAATTTGCGCGAAGGCGGCGCGCTCCGCCCGGCGGGACAGGATCAGGGTGGCCGCGAGGACACCGAGGGCAATGCCGATGATAAGGCCGGTGATCCAGTTTTCCAGCAGGAATCCGACCAGAAGGCTGACGGCCACGACACCCAGGAAGGCCAGCAGCATGAGCCACGGCACCATCGGATCGTGGCGCCGGGTCATCTGGAAGACCTCGCCGATCTGCTTCAGCCGGCTCGGCTTCTTGACCTTCGCTACCTTGGGCTTACGGGAGAAAAGGCCACGCTTCGGAGCATCGGCAGCCGGAGTGGACGTGCTGGAATCAGAGGAATTCGCCATAGTGCCTTAATTCTACGCGACTGATGGCAAAGGGCCGGACGCCGGAGCGCTCCGGTGCCGGCCCTTTGCCACTGTGTTACGGCTGGAGTCAGGAGTGTGCCGCGAGCAGTGAGCTGGCTTCCTGGCGGGTGCTGCCGGAGCTTTCGATGTGGGCGAGCTGGGCGGGGATTTCCCAGCCCTTCTTGCGCATCGCGGTGGCCCAGAGCCGGCCGGCGCGGTAGGAGGACCGCACCAGCGGACCGCTCATGACGCCGAGGAAGCCGATCTCGTCGGCTTCCTGCTGCAGTTCCACGAACTCCTGCGGCTTGACCCAGCGGTCCACCGGCAGGTGCCGCTCGGACGGGCGCAGGTACTGGGTGATCGTGATCAGGTCACAGCCGGCCTCATGCAGGTCCCGCAGCGCCTCGGAGATCTCCGCACGGGTTTCGCCCATGCCCAGGATCAGGTTGGACTTGGTCACCATGCCGAGCTTGCGGCCCTGCGTGATCACATCCAGGGACCGGTCGTAGCGGAACGCGGGCCGGATGCGCTTGAAGATCCGCGGCACGGTCTCGACGTTGTGGGCAAACACCTCGGGCTTGGAATCGCAGATCGCCGCGATGTGTTCGGGTTTCCCGGAGAAGTCGGGAATGAGGAGTTCGACGCCGGTGCCCGGGTTGAGCTCGTGGATCTTGCGGACCGTTTCGGCGTACAGCCAGACACCCTCGTCGGCGAGGTCGTCGCGGGCCACACCGGTCACGGTGGCGTAGCGCAGCTGCATGGCCTGGACGGAGCGGGCCACCTTGGTGGGCTCGAACATGTCCACGGGGGAGGGCTTGCCCGTGTCGATCTGGCAGAAGTCGCAACGGCGCGTGCATTCGGAGCCGCCGATCAGGAACGTCGCTTCCTTGTCTTCCCAGCATTCGAAGATGTTGGGGCAGCCGGCCTCTTCACAGACAGTGTGGAGGCCTTCCTTTTTGACCAGGTTCTTGAGCTGCACGAACTCGGGGCCCATCTGGACCTTGGCCTTGATCCATTCCGGCTTACGTTCCACCGGTGTGGCCGCATTTCGCTGCTCGATGCGCAGCATCTTCCGGCCTTCTGGTGCCAGTGTCACAGTAAAGCTCCTTCGTGGGTTGCAACTAGGGCTTCTTCATTGTTGCGCAGTTCTTCGATGATCCGCGACACAAGGTCGGCCGGGGCGACGTCCCTGCCGATCTCCTGGGCGATCGTCGTGACGCCGGCGTCGGTGATTCCGCAGGCAATGATCTGGCCATAGGGCGCGAGATCGTTGTTGCAGTTGATGGCGAAT
>JAODMA010000310.1 GCA_025464545.1 Arthrobacter sp.
CGCTCGCGAGGAACAACCGGCACGAAAGTTATTAACACTGTGGACGACCTGTGGATAACTCTCTAACACTGGGCGTTTCAATCAGCCGACCCGATGCACGGAAGCCGATCCGCGCGTGGGAGCTAACAAACCGAAAATGCTTACGGCTCAGGCCTTGTCCACAATAACCACAGGCTGATACCCACAACTTATCCACAGTTGGGGATAACCCTGGCCTGCAGCGAGCGGGAATGTCGACCTGACGGCCCGACCGGGCAATTTTCGCCCGCACGGCGCCCAGCCCGGGATTATTAACACTGTGTATAAGCCTGTTGAAAGCCGGCGCTGGGCGGCTACGCGACACGGAACCAGGTATCCAGGCACCGCCGCTTCCGGGCCCCAAGCTGGTTTTTGGTCCTTGCCGACGCGGCCTCTGGGAACTTGTCCACTTAACCACAGGCCAACCCACAGAAGTTATCCACAACTGTGGAGACCATGCTTTGCTCCGGAGGGGGAATCGCCAGCTGGGGCCTTCAGATGGGGCAGTCGGCTATGAACTACAGCTATGTAAGTTACCAACAGTGTGGATAACCCCTGTGGACAACTCAGGGCATCACGCATGGTGGTCGCTGGGACCTGCGGCGGACGTCGAGGCAACCTGCGGAAAACTGCCCGCCAGATGTGGGGGCAGAAGCGCGGCGCCAAGGGGCGCCAGACACTGGAAGGGCCCGGAAGCGTCAAGAGGCAGGAGGACGGCGCAGCAACGTCGCCGTGCGGGCCCGGGAAAGTGACGCAGGACAGCGCGAATTTCAGGTTTAAGTGGTGATGATCCGGAGGGCGCTGACGGCGATCAGAAGCGCGAGAACCAGCACAAGGCCGGCTGCCTGCAGGAGTCCTTGCCGCGGGCCGCGGGGAGTGTAGGCGATGACGGCGGCACAGAGCGCGCCGGCGACCAGCCCGCCGAGGTGGGCCTGCCAGGCAATCTGAGGCACCAGAAATCCGATGACGCCGTTAATGGCAATCAGCACCCACAGTTGCCTGGTATCTCCGCCGCGGTGGCGCTGGACCACCAGCATGGCTCCGAAGAGGCCGAAAATCGCGCCAGAGGCACCAACTACACCAGTCACCGGCTGGCCGGGGATGTAATCGGGCGTCAGCAGGAGGTATCCGACAGATCCACCGAAAGCGGAGAGCAGATACACCGCGAGGAAACGGATCCGGCCCAGAAGGGGTTCCAGGGCCTGCCCGAACATCCAAAGCATGTACATATTGAGCGCGATGTGAAGGATGAAGCCCTGGGAATGGAGGAAGGCCGAGGTCAGCATCCGCCAGGGTTCGAACACCCCGAACTCCGGGGTTGCATAGACAGTGGCGAACGCCAGGTTCTGATAGATCACGTCGTCAGGGACCAGCCACTGCAGGACATAGACCAGGGCGCAGAGCCCGATGAGAAGGAACGTAACCATCGGACGGCCGGTGGTCGTGGCGCCGCCGTAGACGGTCTTCACGCTCGGCGTCGTACGTTTTGATTCGTTGACACAGTCAACACATTGGAATCCGACGGCGGCCGCCCGCTGGCAGTCCGGGCAGGCAGGGCGCCCGCATCGCTGGCAGCGCACGTAGGCAGGCCGGTCCGGGTGCCGCGGGCACACCGGGATCTGCGCGGACGGCTCGGCCGCCGGAATTCCGTAGCTCATGGCCTGGGCTTAGAGCTTTTCGACGTCAATGCTGTTGATGGTGACGTCCTCGACGGGCCGGTCGCCCGTGCCGGTTCGGACGCCCTCGATGGCGTCAACAACCTTCTTCGAATCCGCGTCGGCGACCTCGCCGAAGATGCTGTGCTTGCCCTGCAGCCAACCGGTGGGGATGGTCGTGATGAAGAACTGCGAACCGTTGGTGCCCTTGCCCATCTGGATGCCGGCGTTGGCCATTGCCAGCTTGTAGGGCTCGTTGAAGGTGAGCTCCGGGTGGATCTCGTCGTCGAACTTGTACCCGGGTCCGCCGACACCCCGGCCCAGGGGGTCGCCGGCCTGGATCATGAAGTCCTTGATGATGCGGTGGAAGATGGTGCCGTTGTACAGGGGCGTGCCCGTCTTGTCCTCGCCCGTTTCGGGGTGGGTCCATGGCTTCTCACCGGTGGCCAGCCCGACGAAGTTCTCGACGGTTTTGGGGGCATGGTTACCGAAGAGGTTTACGACGATGTCGCCCAGGCTCGTGTGGATGGTTGCTTTTGCAGTTGCGATGGCATTCATGGGCCCATTCTTCCACGACAGGCCAATACACACAGGGCCGGTCCGCCAGTTCCGCGTTGGGTGAAATCCGGCCGAAATCGGACCGAAGAATAGCCGGTGAGGGCTGGGACACGTAGGCTAACTTCAGAACCGTCACATTAATCGGGAGGTAGTTGTGAAGAAAACGGATCGTATTGCCCGTGAGCTGGAGCAGTCAGTCAGCACCGGGGTAGAGAACGCCAAGGACTGGGCAGCACCGCGCGTTGAAGCAGCAGTCAACTGGGCCGTTCCGCGGCTGCAGCAGGGCCTGGATACCGCTTCTCCCAAGATCCAGGAGGGGCTCAAGTCCGCGGCCCACAACCTTGCCGACGGCGTTGCCGCGGTAACCCCGCGCCTCCAGGACGGCCTGGCGCAGCTCGCACCGAAGATCCACGACGCCGTTGAAGGCGCCACCCCGCGGCTCCACGAGGCGTTGGACAAGGCGACACCGGTGATCGCGAATGCACGCGACCGGGTCGTCGTCGAATACCTGCCCAGGCTCTCGGACCAGATCGGCTACGCCTCCGAGGCCGTTCACCGGACGCTCGAAGGTGCCCCGGCACACGTCGACGCCGTTGCCCAGAAACTTGGCGATGTGGGAATCATCCATGCCGTCCAGGAACAAGCAAAAACGGCGGGCAGCCACCTCAAGGCGGCTGCGAACGAGGCCAGCAGGACCATCGGCGGCGAAGTTGCCAAGCCGCAGAAGCCCAAGCACCGCGGCCTGCTCATCTTCGGTGTGATCGCGGCGGCCGCCGCCGCAGGGGTTGCTGCCTGGAAGGCCTCTCAGCCGGTCGAGGATCCGTGGAAGACCCCGGCGCCGGTTACTCCTGCTCCGGTTCCTGCCACGACTGTCAACGAGGCCAAGGACGCCGCCGACTCGGCAGCAGCTGCCGCAGCGGAAAAGACAGCGGATGCCTCCAGCGGGAACCCGCCGTCGACCGCCACTGACGACGCCCCGGATACGGCCAAGCACGTGGCGGTGGACGCGGCCGAGGACAGCAAGGACGCCTCCGCCAAAGTTGCCACGGATGCCAAGACCGCAGTTCGCAACATTGCCGCGAGCCTGAACAATGACGCGGACAAGAACGCCGGCAAATAAAGCGAATTAGCGAGCCGTTTTTCCGGCCGCTCAAAATGGGAGGGATTCCGCCAGTGGCGGTGTCCCTCTCTTTTTGATTTGTGCCCAGGGGATGTAACGTGCGGACCAGGTTCGCCCGTCGAAGTCAGGTTAGCTCCTTGGGCACACCCGCTCCCGGAAGGAATAATCGGTATCGATGCTAAATTTGAGGTGATGTCACCCGATAGATCCTCCGAGGATGCTTTACACGATGCCGTGCCGCCACCGGCCATATCCATTGTTATCCCCGCTTACAACGAGGAAAGC
>JAODMA010000468.1 GCA_025464545.1 Arthrobacter sp.
GATCCGCAGGACCATCACGACCACCGCGGCCGCCGGCCTCATCGTACTGGGCGGGCTGGCCGTTGGTGCCGGTCCCGCCCTGGCGGAGAACTCGGACCCCAGCGGCCCCTCCATCACGCTCGACTACGGAACCGGAACCCCGGCCCAGGCGCCGCCGGCAGGTCCAGCTCAGGTTTACACGCCTCCTCAGGTCGGTACCGCGCCAGAGATGGGCGGGATGCAGTTCGAAACAGCTGACGGCACGCCCCTGAACCTGCAGAGCGCGGACGGCATACCGCTGGACATCAGCGCCATCCCTCCGGGCGGTTCCGTGCAGGTCTATGGTCCCGGCGGGCCGGGCCCCCTCCAGCAGGCACCCGCCGAGGTGATTCCTGCCGAGGTCGCTCCCGCGGAGTCGGTCCTGAGCGACGCCCAGCTCCAACTCGAAGTCGAGCAGGCGGCGAAATCCGCGAAAGAATTCGGCGACATGCTCATCGCGGTGGCAGCTGTCGCCCTCGTGGTGATTGCCACGATCGTCGTGCTGATCGTGCGTTCGGTCCGTAAGCGTCGCGGCCGCCGCGTCGCAAAGCCCGCCCTCGCCTAGGAGAAGGAGGGAATCTGCGACGTGCTTTCTGCTTTGAGGAGGGGACTGGCCCTCCGCCGGTCCCCTCCCCCGCTATCCCGCCGAAGCCCCGAGCGGAGCTGGTTCCGGATTCTGCCGAATGGCGGGATCAGCGGCTGGCGCCGAGGGCCGCCCACGCCTCGTTCTTACGTTCAGCAAGCTCTTTGCGCGCCACGAGGGCGGCGTCCTGGCTGACCGCTTCAAACCGGGTGACCGTGCCGGGGGCCGCGCGGGCCACCAGATCCATGTCGGCACTGATCACTGTGCCCACCATGGCGTACCCGCCGCCGGAGACGGCATCCCGGTGCAGGATGATCGGCTGCGTACCGCCAGGAATCTGGATCGAGCCCACCGCGTACCCGGCATCCACGATGTTGGACGGGTCCGATCCCGCGCCGAAGGGCTGCACCCGCTCTTTCCATTTCACGCCCGGGCCGGAATACCGCAAGCCCATCCGGTCGGCCACCGGCGTCACCTTCCATTCCCCCTTAAGAAGGTTGTCGAGTCCTTCCTCGGTGAGGCGGTGGTCGTACAGGCCCAGGACGATCCGGACGGCCTGTTCCTTGGTGTACGCGGGACGGAACTCGTCCGCAATCGTGTCGCCGGCGGGGAGATCACCGCCGTTGAGCGGACTGCCGACCGGGACCAGGTCGCCGGCCTCGAGTTTCCGGCCCTGGAATCCGCCGATCGCGCCCAGACTGTAGGTGGAGCGGCTGCCGAGCACCTCAGGCACGTCGATTCCGCCCTGGACGGCGATGTAGTACCGCGTGCCGCCCTGGATGACGCCAAAGCTGAGCTCGTCGCCGGCTTTGAGCTGTAACCGGGTCCACTGGGGCCGGGACTCACCGTTGACCTTCACGTCCACGGGTGCTCCGGTGACGGCGATGACGGCGTCCCGGTCAGTGGTCAGTGCCGGACCGAGGTAGGTGCACTCGAGGACGGCCTCCTTGGGGGTGTTGCCCACCAGCGCGTTGCCGAGATCTGCCGAGTATTGGTCCATTGACCCGCTCTGCGGGATGCCCACGTTGTAGTGGCCGGTGCGGCCCTGGTCCTGGACCGTGGTGGCAAGCCCCGGGGTCTTGATCTCAAATGCCATTGAGTGCCTCCATGAGTTCCTGGTTGTAGCCTTCCGGGTCGGCCAGCGCCTTGGAGAGCTCGAAGGTGACCGGCGCCTGCCGGTACCGGAACGTTCCCTCGGAGATCTGCGTCTGGATCTCGTTGTACTCTGCCTCCGTGACCGGGCTGAACTTCACGATGTCCCCGGGGCGGAAAAGCACCATGAAGTCCTTGAAGTCGTCCAGGGCCTGGGCGGGATCGAAGATCGGCGCGGCAGCGACACCGAACATCTGGTAACCGCCTGCGCCGCGGACCGAGTAGATGCAGCCGAAACATCCGCCGTGGCCCACCGTCAGTTTGGGGGTGTCGGTGCGGGGGCTGAGATACTTGGGGACTTCCAGCTGCTTGTCCTGCTCCACGAGCTGGAAGAGGAACGGCAGCCCGGCCACGAATCCCACCATTGAAACAAGCCACGGCTGCTCGTGGTGCCTCTGGATGAACTCCGCGGCGTCCTTGAGGTTGTTGACCTTGGCAGCGTAGTCAATGTCGGTTCCGCCGGGCTCCTGATGGAACCCTTCGCGGAAACGCTCCGCCACCTCAGCGGTGAAAGGATCGTCGTACCAGACGGGGACCTCGATGATCCGGGTCTCAAGCGCCTGCTCCTCATCGTTCCCCAGGTCCCGTTCGATGTCCCGGACGGTTTCTTCCAGGGTCGACGGCGCCAGGACGTCGGGATCGAACCTCACCAGCAGCGAGGCGTTCGCGGGGCAGATGTCCACGACGCCGGGAAGCTCGGCGGCGGACAGCTTGCTTGCCAGCGTCATGACTTTGAAGTTGGCGGCGAGGCTCATGGATTCCGAGACCTCTACGAACAGGAATTCGTCGCCGCCCCAGGTGTAGCGGGCCTGCTGCACAGCAGGAGTGCTTGGGCTGGTCATTGTGCCTCCGTTAGGTCCTCAGCAGTTTCAATGAACTTCGAGTGGTGGGTTACGGCCGCAAATTCGGGC
>JAODMA010000317.1 GCA_025464545.1 Arthrobacter sp.
TTATCGGCAAAAAGACTCCGGAACAATGCGGGGGAGAGGCGCTTCTAAAAAGCCCGTTCTGGCGACCTTCAAGCTAATGGCCATGGCGCTGTGCGCGGGAAGGAAAGGTTTGAAGAGCCGGGCGACCGCACTGGAGGCGGACGTGAACCATCAGTGGATCGATCCGGTCATCGTCGGTGCCCCCTGGGCACTGGCCGGGGGACTCGCAGCCGTCGCGCTCAGGACCCTGCGAAAGCACCGCCCAGCCTGACAACCACTGATAGCAAGCGCCGCACGCCCTGGAGGGCCAACGCTTCTGTTGTTTGAGGCCGGTCATGTGTCTTTTGGTGGTTGGACCCTGGGGGGTGTGGCGTGGGTGGAGCTTTTGCGTACCACGAGGGTCGGTGCTGTCGGAGTACGGTCTACCTCCCGCCCCTCCATCGCGCCGATGAGCACTTCCATGCTCATGAGGGCCAAGGCGGTGAAGTCCTGGCGCACAGTGGTCAGGGGCGGCAGGAAATAGTCCGAGCCTTCGATATCGTCAAAGCCGACGACACTTACGTCGTCCGGGACGCGGATGCCGTTTTCGGCGAAAGCGCGAATGAGCCCGAGGGCTGTGTGGTCGCTGGCGGCGAAGATCGCTTGGGGAATCGAGTCCTCCCGGACGAGTTGAAGGCCTGTTTCGTAGGCCCATCGAGGGCTCCAGTCGCCCTCAAGGCACAGCCCTGGTGCAAGTCCGGCGTCACGAAGCGCGGCCTCCCAGCCGCGCTTGCGCACCCGTCCGTCGAACCAGTCCATCGAGCCGGCGACGTGAGCGATGTCGGTGTGGCCCAAATCAATAAGATGTTGGGTGGCCAGCCGTGCTCCGAGCTCCTGGTTTTCAGAGTATGTGAAGACGTTTGGGGTCGATGATGCTCCTGCGGCTATCATCTCCACCGGCACGCGGCATGCGGCACTCCAGACAGCTGCCGCCATATCGACCACAGGTGCGATGACGATGATTCCCCCTACGCCGATGTCATCGAGGGTGTCCAGAGCGGCTTGTACGGACTCTGCATAGGGTTGTTCGACACTGATGACGGTTGTGGCGTAGCCCTTCTTCCGGGCCACGTTCTCGAGGGCCATGAGTGTCCCGACTGGGCCGAATCGTGGCGATCCGGCGGAGAGTATGCCGATGGACGTCGACCGGCGGGTGACCAACGCGGTCGCTGCCCGGTTGCGGCGGTATCCGATGTCCTTAATGACCTGCAAAACGCGCTGGCGGGTTGCGGCACTGACGTCCGGTGCATCGTTGAGAACCCGTGAGACAGTCCCAAACGAGACTCCGGCGATCCGGGCCACATCGTTAATGGTCGGTTTCCGGCGCAACGAGGCCTCCGAAAGCCGTGCCTTCGCCTCGCGTGGGATTGCAATGTCTGGCATGCTCTCTCCTGTCTCGCGCCGCCCGGACCGATGCCGCCGCCGGACGTCGTGCGCGTGCTTAATCTTACGTTGACGGAACCTTCCCACCCCCTGAGCCTTCCGTTGATGTGAGGTTTGACACATGTTCCGTGAACGTTTACGATCACTAGCGTAAACGTTTACGGCGGTCCCGTAAACGATTACGCGGTCGGCATTCAATGAGGAGGGAGCGGAGATGTCTGGCAGCATTGCTCACGCATTTGCGCTCGGTCCCCGTTTTAGGCTTCGAAATATTCAGCAGGCCCAGTGGGCAAATTTGGAAGCGCTCCTGGCGTATGCAGCACGCGATGATCTCGCCGTAGCTGTCCGAACCTTCGTCGCCGCCGGCTCCTCGGCTGTCGTCGGCATCTTTGATGACAACCTCCTTTGGGCCAGCCTGGTCATCACTGTTGACGCCTCAGGGGCAGCCGCATGCTTGTCCACCATTGACGGCCCGGCTGCCGAAACTGCCGGTGAAATGACCAAAGCGGCAGGCGAGGCGGTGAAGTGGGTCCAAGCCCACCATGGACCGTGTTCCCTGGGCCTCTTTGTCGACAAAGAGCATGCAGAGGCGCTCCTGAGGGCTTCGGACAGGGCCGGCGCTATCCGCGCAGCCTCAGCTGCCGGCGGCCTCGTCCTGTCGCCGGTTCCCCCGGCACTGTCCATAGCCCTCGCCTGATCCATCCGAACCATCCATCCACCTCAAAGCACTGGAGAACAATGATGATCCGCAGGCTTCCCCTTATGGCCTTGGCCGCAGTCCTGTCACTTTCCGTCGCCTCCTGCAGCAGTTCGACAACGGCGACGTCAAACGCTCCTGACGCCGGCGTCTCCGAAAAGGCTCAACAGGCCCTTGACAAGATCAAGGGACAGGTCCTGAGCAAGGGCCCCAACGGCGAAACGCCCTCCCCGGCGTCCGTTGCAGATCTGACGCCCGAAGAGATCGAAAAGGTCAAGGGACTCAACGCCAAAGCTGCAATCGTGATGCACTACGGCGGCAACGACTGGGCGACGGCCCAAATCAATGGACTTAAGAGCGAATTTGAAAAGCTGGGCATTAAGGTCATCGCCACAACCGACGCGAACTTCAAACCGGACAAGCAGGTCTCCGACCTGGAGACGGTGATGACGCAGGACCCGGACATCATCGTGTCCATCCCGACCGACCCCGTGGCCACGGCCTCCGCATACAAGAAAGCCGCTGCTGCCGGCACGAAGCTCGTCTTCATGGACAACGTCCCTCAGGGATTGACTGCCGGCCAGGACTACGTCTCCGTTGTCTCTGCTGACAACTACGGCAACGGCGTCGTTTCTGCGCACCAGATGGCCAAAGCGCTCGGTGGCAAGGGGAAAATCGGACTTGTCTTCCACCAAGCCGACTTCTTTGTGACCAAGCAGCGCCACGAAGGATTCAAGGAAACGATTACGAAGGAATACCCGGAAATCCAGATGGTCGAGGAAAAGGGGATCGCTGGCCCGGATTTCGCTGGAGACGCCCAGGCTGCTGCTAACGCAATGCTGAGCAAGTATCCCGATCTGTCCGGCATCTGGGCGGTGTGGGACGTCCCGGCAGAAGGTGTCATGGCTGCAGCCCGCGCCGCCGGTCGACAGGATTTGAAGATCGCCACAGAGGACCTCGGTAAAAATGTTGCCATCGCCTTGGCCAAAAACGAACTCGTCGTCGGCCTCGGTGCCCAGGTTCCGTTCGACCAAGGTGTGACCGAGGCGCGGCTGGCCGCAGCGGCGCTTATCGGTAAGGAAACGCCGGCATATGTGGCATTGAGTGCCCTCCCTGTTGACCACTCCAATGTCCTGGAAGCCTGGAAGCAGGTCTACCACGAGGACGCCCCGAAGGACATTCAGGAGTCCTACAAGCAGTAGCCAGACCCGACGGTGCGGGGGTTTCGCCCCCGCACCGCGCCGAAAGGGCAACAATGAACACCGCAGACAATGTCGTCGAGATGCGCGCGATTTCCAAGGGCTTCAATGGCGTTTCCGTGCTGAAGGATGTCGGCTTCGACGTCCGCCAGGGCGAGGTCCACGCACTCGCAGGCGGCAACGGGGCCGGAAAGTCCACGCTCATGAAGATCCTCCAGGGCGTCTACCAGGCAGACGCCGGCGAGATCCTCATCGGAGGCAAACCTGCCGCCATCAACTCGATCCACGACGCGAAGGCCGCCGGGATCGGCATGGTCTTTCAGGAATTCAGCCTCGTACCGAGCCTGACCGTTGCGCAGAACATCTTCCTCGCTGCTGAACCGCTCGGCCCGGGCGGGCTCATCGACGACCGCGCCGCTGTGAGGCGGGCCAAGGAAGTCTTCTCCGAGATGGAGGTCGACGTCGACCCCCGCGCGGAGGTCTCCCGGCTCGGCACCGCCTACTGGCAGCTGACCGAGATCGCCAAGGCCCTCGCGCAGAACGCCACAGTGCTGATTATGGACGAGCCGACCGCCAGTTTGGCCCGGCACGAGTCCGAAGCGCTCTTCGAACTGATTGATCGTCTTAAGCAGCGTGGCATCTCAATCATTTACATCTCTCACCGCATGGACGAGGTGTACAGGCTCGCAGATCGAATCACCATCCTTCGCGACGGCCGGCACCTCCTCACCGAGCCGCTTACCGAGGTCACTCCGGAGCAGATCGTGGAAGGCATCGTTGGAAAAAAGATCGAGGGCCAGCTTTCCTATCGTGCCCGTCAGGTGGCCCATGACGTGGCACCCCTGCTGGAGGTACGCGGGCTAAATGCCGGCCACCGGGTCCGGGATGTTTCCTTCGCGCTCCGGCCCGGCGAGATCCTCGGCCTGGCAGGTCTCATGGGCAGCGGACGCACCGAGCTCGCCCGTGCGCTCTTCGGCATTGACAAAGTGGACAGCGGCGAGGTCCTGCTGCGCGGCAAAAAGGTCAGTCTTGCCTCTCCACAGCAGGCCATCAATGCCGGCTTCGCCCTCATCCCTGAGGACCGCAGGGCCCAAGGTCTCGTCCTGGAGCACTCCGTCCAGGACAACCTGCTGCTGCCGCTGCTCGGACAGATTCAGCGGGGCCCCCTCCTGGACAGCACCAAGGGCAAGGAGTTGTCCTCGTCACTAATCAAGAGATTCGCAGTAAAGGTCGCCCACCCCCACCGGCCAGTACGGCTGCTCTCGGGCGGCAACCTGCAAAAGGTAGTCATTGCCAAGTGGCTGGGCACCGACCCGGACATCCTGATTCTGGACGAGCCAACGGCCGGCGTTGATATCGGCACCAAAAGCGAAATTTTGGACATGATCCGTGAGTTGGCCAGTGCCGGCAAAGCCGTCATCGTCATCTCCTCCGAGTACCCCGAACTCCTCGCGGTCAGCGACCGCATCCTCGTCCTCAAGGACGGCTCCATCATCCGCGACATCCCCCGCAGCGAGATCGCTGACGAGGAATATCTCCAACTTGCAGTCCAGGGAGTCTGAACAGTGAGCAAGGCAAACACCATCGCGCCCCGGGACACCGCGGCACCACGTAATTTTGGCACCATCCTGAAAGAACTCGACTGGCGACGGTACGTCATTTACATCGGCTTCGTCGTCGTCTTCCTTTTCTTCGCCGTTCTGCTGCGCGACCAAGGCTTCTTGTCGCCGAACAACCTGCTGAACATCTTCCGGCAGACTGCCACAATCACCGTCATGGCAGTAGGCATGACATACGTGATCGCGTGCGCGGAGATCGACCTGAGCGTCGGCTCCGTGGCTGGCCTCTCCAGTGTGTGCACCGCGATGGTCCTCTCCCAATGGGGCCTGATTCCCGGCATCCTTGCCGGCCTCGCCGTCGGGCTCGTGGTCGGCTCGATAAATGGTGCCTTGGTCAGCCTCCTTGGCATCCCTTCCTTCCTGGTGACCCTCGGCATGCTGGGGATAGCAGTCGGCGTGGCCCAGTGGATTACCGCCTCGGCGCCGCAGCCGATTCTGAACGATACGTTCAACATGCTGTTCGGATCCGGGAACTTCGGGCCCATTCCTGGCTTGGTCGTTTGGAGCGCCATCTTCGTTGTCATCGGCGCCGTCGTGCTGAACCGCACCAAGTTCGGCCGGCAGGTCCTGGCCACAGGAGGCAACCGCAACGCCGCGGATTTCACCGGGATCAACACCAAGCGCATCAAATTCCAGGTGCTCCTAATCTCGGGCATGGTCGCCAGCGTCGCCGGCATGCTGTACGCCGGCCGCCTCCAGTCAGGCCGATTCCAGTGGGGCGCGGGCGACGAACTCTCCGCCATCGCCGCGGTCATCCTGGGTGGAACCAGCCTCTTTGGCGGATTCGGCTCAATCGTCGGAACTCTTTTCGGGGCCCTGCTGATTGGCCTGATAAACAACGGACTGATCCTGGCCGGGCTCGACAGCAGCCAGCAGCAGGTGGTCCGCGGAGCCATCATCATCCTCGCCGTCGCTCTCGCCAGGAAGAAGTAAAACCGTATGACCGCAAAATTGCGTGCCGGAATCATCGGCACAGGATTCATGGGCTCTGTCCACGCGCACGCAGTGCGTGCAGCAGGAGGCGAAGTCAGTGCAGTCGCCGGAAGCAGCCAGGCTTCCGGGGAGGCGGCAGCCGCCGGCCTCGGTGCCCGGACCGCTGCCGCGTCTCCTGAGGCGCTGATCGGACGAGACGACGTGGATGTCGTTCACATCTGCACCCCGAATGCCACCCACGCGGACCTGGCACGAAAGGCCATCGCCGCCGGGAAAGCCGTGGTCTGCGAGAAACCGCTCGCTACCAGCGTTGAGGATGCCCATGAACTGACAGACCTTGCCGACCGCGCCGGCGTGGTTGCAGCCGTACCGTTCGTCTACAGGTTTTATCCGGCAGTTCGCGAAGCGCGTGATCGTATCGCCCGCGGCGAGGCCGGACGTCTCTGGCTCTTACACGGCTCATACCTGCAGGATTGGCTGGCCGGTGCAGAAGCCACGAACTGGCGGGTCGATTCGACGCTCGGAGGAGCATCGAGGGCTTTCGGCGACATCGGCGTGCACTGGTGTGACCTGATGGAATTCACCACAGGGCACAAAATCACCAGGCTCGTGGCCAGGACCAGCCGGGCGTACGACCAACGCGAAACCGGAGGACAGTTGTCCTCCGTCGCTACCGAAGATGGGGCGACACTCCTGTTCGAGACCGACCAGGGAGCCACCGGCTCCCTCGTAGTCAGCCAGGTCAGCCCGGGCCGAAAGAACCGCCTGTGGTTCTCTTTCGATGGAACCGAAGCATCATTCAGCTTCAATCAGGAGCGGCCGGACACCCTGTACGTGGGCCGCACAGAGTCGACTTCTGAAATCGCCGTCGGCCCGCAGACCCTTGCCACTCCGGGCGGCCGACGGTACGCGAAACTCCCTCCGGGCCACCCTCAGGGGTACCAGGACAGCTTTAACGCCTTCGTCGTAGACGTGTATGCGGCTGTCCAGGGACAAGAACCCGAGGGCCTTCCCACGTTCCGGGACGGTCTGCGGGCAGCTCTCCTAACTGACGCACTCGTCACCTCCGCTGCGCAGCAGTCATGGGTTGACGTCCCCAGCGTTGAAAATCCCCTCGAACTACTCAAGTCTTCCTCCGCAGTTGAAAGGCACAAGCAATGAAACTTGGTTACTGTTCCATCACCTGGGGCGGCGTCGTAGGCCACGCCCAAGGCGTCACGAGCGTCAAGGACCTTTTTTACCTGACCCACGGATCCATGGGTGATGCCGTCCGGGACATCGCATCTGTCGGTTACGAAGGCGTTGAGATGTTCGACGGCAACCTGGTGGAATACGCAGAAAAGCCCGAGGAGCTCCAAGAGCTCCTGAGCAGCTCCGGGGTCTCCCTGACAAGTGTGTATACCGGGGCCAATTTCATCTATGCCGACATCCTTCCGGACGAAATGCACAGGATCCACCGGGCCGCCGAGTTGGCTGCGAACTTCGGAGCTGAACGACTCGTAGTCGGAGGTGGAGCACGGCGTGCGGCCGGAACCAGCGAGGAGGACTATCGCCGCCTCGGTGAGGCGTTGGACAGCGTAACGGACATTGCGGAAAGCTTCGGGCTGTCGGCTAGCTACCACCCACATCTAAGCACCATCGTGGAGAGCCCCGACGAGCTGGACAAGCTCATGCCGCTCACCCGGATCGGCTTCTGCCCGGACACCGCCCACCTTGCGGCCGGCGGAGCAGACCCGGCCGCGGTCATCCGGAAATACTCCGACAGAATCCGGCACGTCCACCTCAAAGACTTCCAGCAGGACCCGTTCAACTTCCTCCCTCTGGGTCAGGGCGAACTCGACTTCCCAGACATCCTCGCGGCTATCCGGGAAAGCGGATACGACAGCTGGCTCATGGTCGAACTCGACGGCTACGACGGCGATCCCCGGGAAGCAGCCGAAATCAGCAAGAAGTATCTCGAGAAGCTCCTCTGACCATTCATTTGACCGCAAGGGAAGCCAGCCTCGGCGACTCCCCTCTTTTCCGAAAGGAACTTAGTTCACATGCAGAACCTTAACGTCGGCCTCATCGGAGGCGGCTTCATGGGCAAAGCCCACTCCCTCGCTTACGCCGCCATGCCCATGTTCTTCTGGCCAGCACCGGCTCTCCCGGTCCGCAAGGTCATTGCTGAAGCCAGCGAAGACCTTGCTTCGGAAGCGGCCCGCCGCTTCGGCTTCGAAAACTCCACCTCAGACTGGCGCAGCATCATCGACGATCCAGACATCCACGTCGTGGACATTGCAACGCCGAATCACCTCCACGCCGAGATTGCCATAGCCGCGGCCGAAGCAGGCAAGCACATCATCTGCGAAAAGCCTCTGGCCCGCACCGGCGAAGAGTCCAAGGCCATGTACGACGCGGTCAAAGACAAGGACCTCGTCCACATGGTTGCCTTCAACTACCGGCGGACCCCTGCCGTTGCGCTGGCAAAGAAGTACATCGAGGAAGGCGCCATTGGCCGCATCCTCAACTTCCGCGGGACTTACCTGCAAGACTGGAGCGCCGACCCCAACTCCCCTTTGTCCTGGCGCTTCCAGAAATCGATCGCAGGTTCCGGCGCCCTCGGCGACATCGCCACGCACGTTATTGACATGGCCCGCTACCTCGTCGGCGAGTTCAGCGCCGTCAACGCCGTCCTGTCCACCTGGATCCCTGAGAGACCCCTCCAAGCGGGCGGCGCCGACGCACTCGGGACCGTACGCGGCGGAGAAGGCCCACGCGGCCAGGTTGATGTCGACGATGAAGTAATGACGATGATCCGCTTCGCAAACGGAGCCGTGGGATCCGTTGAGGCGACACGCAACGCGCACGGAAGGAACAACCACATCACCTTCGAAATCCACGGAACCGAAGGCAGCATCGTCTTCAACTACGAACGACGCGACGAACTGCAGGTCTGCTTCGCATCAGACCAGGCCGACCGCCGGGGATTCCGCACCGTTTACACCGGCCCGGCCCATCCCTACGGAGAAGGGCTCTGGCCCATCCCTGCTCTCGGCATTGGGTACGGGGAAACGAAGATCATCGAGGCGTACGACTTTTTCAAAGCCATTGCAGAAGGCGGAAGCGTAAGCCCCAACTTCGCAGACGGCTACCAGGTCGCCCTCATCGACGACGCGATCGTCGAGTCCGCTGCAAAAGAATCATGGGTGGAAGTCCCGCAGATCACCGCTTGATCTAACCGGGAGGGACGGTGGAGAGCCGTCCCTCCCAAAATCCCCGGACCATCACCAAGGAAGGCAAAGATGCCCAATCCCCTGCCAACCAGTCAAGAGACAGCAGAAGCCTGGCTAATGCCGGTCTTCATCGCCAAAGCGGGGCACGAAGCCGACCTTCAAAAAGCCCTCCACGCTCTGCAGACACTAAGCCGGAACGACCCAGGATGCCTGGAGTACACCGTTTTCTCCGACGGGCAGCGACCCGGCACCTTCGTCCTCTTCGAAGGCTGGGCGCGCAACGAGGACCTCGAAGCCCATAACGAAGAAAACCACGTAAAGGAGTTTGTGGAGGCAGTGGAACCGCTCTTGGCAGTACCCTTCTCCGTCACTCCCATCACGCCTCTCACCTAATCCTACGGAGCCTGATATGCCCCGCCCCTACACCCTGTTCACCGGCCAGTGGGCCGATCTGCCCTTCGAGGAAGTCGCGCGCCTGGCCTCCGGCTGGGGCTACGACGGCCTGGAAATCGCCGTCTCCGGGGACCACCTGGACGCTTGGCGCTGGGACGAACCCGGCTACATCGAGTCCAAGCTCGCCGTCTTGGACAAGTACAACCTCAAGGTCTGGGCCATCTCCAACCACCTCAAAGGCCAGGCCGTCTGCGATGACCCCATCGATTTCCGCCACGAGGCCATCGTCGGGCCGCGGGTCTGGGGCGACGGCGACCCCGAGGGCGTCCGCACACGCGCCGCTGAGGAAATGAAACAGACCGCACGCCTCGCCAAGGCCCTCGGCGTGGACACCGTCGTGGGCTTCACCGGCTCG
>JAODMA010000489.1 GCA_025464545.1 Arthrobacter sp.
CGCCGCCTGCCCGGCCAACCAGTAGCGGGCCCGCCGGGTGCCTGGCAGCCCTCCATGGGCCAGCGGTACCCGGCCCAGCCGTATCCGGCCCAGCCGTATCCGGTCCAGCCGTACTCGGAAGGCGCCCCGCCCGGCACGGGCGCAGTGGTGTATCCGGCGCGGCTCAGTGGATACCTGGACCCCAACTTGTCCCGCTGGCTCTGGCTGGTGAAGTGGTTGCTGGCCATCCCGCACTTCATCATCCTGTTCTTCCTGTGGTTCGCTCTCATCGTGGTCACGGTCGCCGCATGGTTCGCCATCCTGTTTACCGGCCGCTACCCGCGCTCGCTGTTCAACTTCAACGTGGGGGTGATCCGCTGGAGCTGGCGGGTGTCCTTCTACGCCTACGGCGCGTTGGGCACGGACCGCTACCCGCCCTTCACTCTCGCCCGTACCGACTACCCGGCCGACTTCGACGTCGACTATCCCGATCGGCTGTCCCGGGGACTGGTGTTGGTCAAGTCCTGGCTGCTGGCCATTCCCCACTTGCTCATCGTCGCCGTGCTGACTGGGACGGCTCGGATGTGGACAGTGCGCGACGGCGCCTGGGTGCAGGAGAGCGCCGGCATCTCGCTCCTGGGACTGCTGGTGTTCATCGCCGCGGTCATCCTGCTCTTCACCGGGCAATATTGGCGGGGTCTCTTTGACTTGGTGCTGGGGCTCAACCGCTGGATCTACCGGGTGATCACCTATGTGGCCCTGATGCGGGACGAATACCCGCCCTTCAACCTGGATATGGGGCCAACGGATCCGGGCGAGGCACGGAGGGATCCCAACTCCGTGCCCCCCACCGTGCCCTCGTCGGCCCTCCGCACGAATGATCAGGACCCGAAGGACCAGGACTTGCAGGCTCGGGACCGGCAGCAGCAACACCTTGAGGGGCAAAGCAGTGCGGACCGTCCAGTGACGCGTGGTCCGGGTGAACCGGACGGCTCCTCACAGCCTGGGCCCACCGCCCCGCCGCGTCCCTAGCATCTTCTGCCCTCTTGCCACCACGCCATGGCAAGAACATAGTTGAGGGAATTTACCACTCCGCGGCAGGAGGCAGGCGACGATGCTGACCAACGGGGCGCCGGGCAACGGTCTGCTGCTCGGCAAGATCGCCGTGATCTACGGGGCGGGAGGCGCCATCGGCGGCGCTGTGGCCCGCGCCTTCGCGGCTGAGAGCGCCTTCGTCTACCTCGCCGGGCGCACCGAGTCGCGGCTGCAAAAAGTAGCCCGCCAGATCCTCGAGGACGGTGGACTGGCGGAAACCGCCGTCGTCGACGCCTCAGACGAGGATCAGGTGGAGGAGTTCGTGGCGAGGGTGGCCAAGAAGAGCCGACGGATCGACATATCCTTCAACGCCATCTCCTTTGGCGACATCCAGCAGCCGCTGATGCAGATCGACGTGGATGACTTCACCCGGCCGGTGACCCTCGCAACCCGGACCCACTTCCTCACCACCCGCGCGGCGGCGACGCACATGATCAAGCAGCGCTCCGGCGTCGTGCTGATGTTCGGCGGTTCCGGTCCGCAGACCCTGCCGGGGCTGGGCGGCTTCAAGGTTGCCCTCGATGCCATGGAGGGACTGCGTCGGCAGTGGGCGATTGAGCTGGGAACGTATGGCATCCGTGTGGTCACCATGGTGACCGGCGGCATCATCGAGACAATTCCCTGGCAGACCGAGGGGCGCGAGGAGATCCTCGCGGAGATCGTAAAGGCCGCCCACCTGAACCGGACGGCTACGCTGGCCGACGTCGGGAATGTGGCCTGTTTCATCGCCTCGGACAAGGCCGGGGCCATCACCGATGCCACGGTCAATATTTCCGCCGGCGCGATCGTCGACTACTGAGGGCACCGGAAGGTGCCCCTGGTGACGGTGCCATGGCAGGCCCGGTGCTCTGGCAGGCCCGGGGGGAAGGGGGTAGGACCGGCTACTCGACCGTGACTTTGATCCGCTGAACGGCGTTGTTGCCCATCCCCTGGTAGTTCCACACCTGCTCGAGCGGTTGCGTCGCACCGCTGGAATCGGTGGCGCGGCAGGACAGCTCGTGGTCGCCCCGGTCGGCCACCCACGGCATCGACCAGGCGCACCAGGCAAAGGGTGCCGCCGGCTGCTCCAGCTGGGCCGGTGCCCACTTGCCGTCAATGCCCACGTCAACGCGTTGCACGGCGCCCTCTCCGGACCAGGCCCGGCCGCTCAGCATCACGGGCCCCGCGGGCAGGACCCTGCCCCGGGTGAAGAAGTCCGGGACCCCCGGCGGAACCATCAGCGAGCGGACCCTGATCCACGTGACCGGGGTGGCGGCATCGTACGCGTCCTGCTGGTAGCGGTAGGCCACCCGCTGCTGGAACCCGTCAAAAGGCTTGGTCAGCACCTTGATCGAGGTCAGCCACTTGACGCTGGCCATGCCGTACCAACCGGGCACCACCAGGCGCAGCGGGTAGCCGTGCTGTGCGGGCAGTTCCGTTCCGTTCATCTGGTAGGCCAGGACGACGTCGGGCCGCAGCGCCTCGCCGATCGGCAGGCTCCGGGCAAACTGTTGCCGGACGCCACTCTGGATGCCGGTGTCAGCACCGGTAAACACGACCTCCACTGCATCGTCCAGCACGCCGGCCTGGGTCAGCAGGTACGCCAGCGGGACGCCGGTCCAGACGGCGGTGCCGACGCCCTCGAGCCGCCAGGGCTGGCTCAGCGGCCGGGGCCGCAGGAGTGAGCGCCCGTTCCCGGCGCATTCCAGGGTCACCGGGACGGCGATGCTTGGCGCCCGGCGGAGCGCCCGGAGGCTTAGCTCCAGCGACCGCTGCACGGCGCCGCCGATCCGCAGGTGCCAGTGGTCCGCGTCGATGAACGGGATGTCGAAATGGTTCAACAGGTAGTGCAGCCCGGCCGGCGTGATGTCATTCCGCAGCGCTTCCAGTGGCATCGAGTGGTTCCGGACGGCGAGCTGGAGTTCCTCGGCCGTCAGCGGCCCGTGGCTTGGTTCGCCGGGATGCGGCGATAGCCTCTCGGCCGGGCGGCGGGTGGTCTTCAAGATGGAGGAGTGTCTGGACATTTGCTTTGGCATGGCCTGCTGCGATTCTGATTCGAACCAGCCCGGTTCTGGCCGGTGTCACCTGCATTCAGGTCTACGCCGCGGCCCGGAGGGCGTCAAGGCTGGGGTACTCCGGCCGGCCCTTGTCTGCCTGCCGTCTCCGGGCCGCCCGCCGCGCAGCCTAGATTGTGTGGGACTCGGCCAGGAATTGTGCCAGGTCCAACGGCTCCCGCCCGGTGAGTTCGTGCACCGCCGACGTCGGGCCGGCGAGTTCTCCGGCGGCGATGGCGGTGTAGGTGCTCACCCAGGCGTCCACCTGCCAGGGCGGCGCGCCGTACGGCGCCCGGGAGGCGTGGGCCTCCTCAAGTGTTTCGTTCCGGAAGGTGATGATCCTGCCGGTTCCTGCTGTCAGGAGTTCCGCGGCCTGCGTCAACGAAAGGTCCTCCGGCCCGGTGAGGTCGTAGCTCCGGCCCACGTGCAGGGCTGGGTCCCGGAGCACCGTGACGGCGGCGCGGGCGACGTCGGCGCGCGCGACGGCGGCCACCACGCCGTCCCCTGCGGGTCCGCGGATGACGCCGTCTTCCCCGGCCAGCAGCGGCAGGAAATCCAGGTAGAAGTTGTCCCGCAGGAAGGTGTAGTCCATACCGGAGGCCCTGATGCGTTCTTCCGTGGCGTAGTGGTCCCGGCCAAGGGTGAAGACCGAATCGGGCGCCGCCCCGAAAAACGAGGTGTACACAATGTGCTGCACGCCGGCCGCGGCGGCGGCGTCGACAAACGTGTAGTGCTGCTGCCGGCGGTCTTCGGCTTCAGCCGCCGAGACCATAAAGAGTATCTTGACGCCCTGGAGGGCAGCCTCTGCGCGGACCGGATCGGCATAGGCGAAGACGACCGGAACCGCACCCTCCAGCTCCGGCGCCCGGCCGGGGTCGCGCACCAGCAGCCGCTGCGGGCTGCCGGCGGCGGCCAATTCCCGGGCCACCAGCCCACCCAGGTAGCCAGTGGAACCGGTGACGGCAAGTTCAGCAGCAGCAGCCATGGTCCTAGGCCTCCCGTGAGGCGGGCGACTTGGTCTGCGCCGGGTCGCGCTCGGCAAGGGCACCGATGGCGGCGTCGATCTTGTCCAGAATGACCGGGTCGAGCGTCACACCGGCGGCGGCGACGTTCTTTTCAATCTGCTCCGGACGCGACGCCCCCATGATGGCGGAGGCCACGTTTTTGTTCTGCAGCACCCAGGCGATGCTCAGCTGGGCCATGGTCAGACCGGCCTCGTCGGCGATGGGCTTGAGCTGCTGCACGCCGGTGAGGACCTCGTCCGACATCCAGCGCTCGATCGTCTTTGAGCCGCCCTTGGCGTCGGTGGCGCGGCTTCCTTCCGGAGCCGGCTTGCCGGGGTGGTACTTGCCGCTGAGGACGCCCTGCGCAATCGGGGACCAGACGATCTGGGAGATGCCCAGCTCCTCGGAGGTCGGGATCACCTCGGCCTCGATGACCCGCCACAGCATCGAGTACTGCGGCTGGTTCGAGATCAGCTGGAACCCCAGGTCCTTGGCGAGGGCGTGGCCTGCCCGGATTTGGCTGGCAGTCCACTCGCTGACGCCGATGTAGAGCGCCTTGCCCTGCCGCACGATGTCGGCGAAAGCCTGCATGGTCTCTTCCAGCGGGGTTTCGTGGTCGTAACGATGGGCCTGGTACAGATCCACATAGTCCGTCTGGAGCCGGGTCAGCGAGCCGTCGATGGACTCCATGATGTGTTTGCGGGACAATCCCAGATCGTTGTGGCCCTTGGGCCCCGTGGGGCCGAAGACCTTCGTGAAGATCTCCAGCGACTGTCGCCGTTCGTCCTTGAGCGCTTTGCCCAGGACGGTCTCCGCCGCGGTGTTGGCGTAGACGTCGGCGGTGTCAAAGGTACTGATACCGGCGTCGAGGGCTGCCCGGACGCATTGGGTGGCGACGTCGTTCTCCAC
>JAODMA010000018.1 GCA_025464545.1 Arthrobacter sp.
GGTACGCGGCATCGTCGTTCTGGAAGATCTTGAACGTCACGCCGGCGTTCTTGGCCTTGCGGGGGCCGTTGTACTCCGGGTTCGGAACGAGCTGGATCTGCACGTTGTGCTGCCAGCCGCCCTCGGCCAGCTTGTACGGGCCGTTGCCGACCGGCTTTTCGCCGAAGCCCTTCGGGTCGGCGAGTGCACCGGAGGGAACCGGGACAAAGGCGGTGTAGCCGAGGCGCAGCGGCCAGTCGGATTCGGGCTGCTTCAGTTCCACGGTGAACGTCTGGTCGTCAACGACCTTCAGGCCGGACATGGTGTCAACGGTGGAACCTTCTGCGCTGGCCTCGTCGTAGCCCTTGATGCTTTCGAAGAAGCCACCGCTGAGCTGCGCGTTCTTGGCGGCAGCGCCGAAGTTCCAGGAGTCGACGAACGACTTGGCCGTAATGGCCTCGCCGTTGGTGAACTTCTGGTCCTTCTTGATCTTGATAGTGAAGTTCTGGCCGTCGGTGCCCTCAATGGACTCGGCGAGTTCATTGACGGGCTTGCCGCTGGGGTCGTAGCTGACGAGGCCGGCGAAGATCATATCGATGACCTTGCCGCCGCCGACCTCATTGGTGTCGGCCGGCATCAGGGGACGCTGGGGCTCAGAGCCGTCTGCGAGGATTACTTTGCTGGTGTCGCCACCGGTGCTGCCGCTACCCGATGCCGTGCCACCACCGGCACCGCATCCGGTCAGGGCAAGAGCGGCGATAGCCATCATGCCCAGTGCTTTGGAAGTGCGCGAAAAACGCATTCCGCCTCCTATGAGTTGTGGGAGTTCGTAAGGGAAAAACTTGTGCTTCCCCGCAGACAGGCACAGGAATATCCCTGTGACGTGGCCTACATATGGGAGTAGCCTAGCCCCAAAAAGTCCGAATGTTGGAACTCTGTTGCCAAACCGTGACCCGGCTATAGCGTGATTGCCGGAGTCCGCCGCACTGTATTGCAGGTCACACGCTACCGGCTGGTAGTATACGTCACTCCGGCGGTCCGAGTTATCCGGGATTAACCGGGGCGAGCCGGCATAAATTACTTCTGCGCCCACTCCCAGAAGTTCCACCAGACACCGGTCTGGCCCGGCATATACTGCACGCCCGTGATGCGATCGCTGTACGCCACCACGCCCACGGCCTGGAACAGCGGGATGCCGTAGGCAGACTCCCAGATCTTCTGATCGATCCGCTCGAGCAGGCCGTCCTGCTTGCTGCGCTCCGTTGTCGCAACGAGTTCGTCCATCAGCTTGTCGGCGTCTGCGTCGCTGAACCCGTTGTAGTTGGAGCCATTGCCCGCCTTGAAGACCTGCGGGACGCCGACCACGCCGACGCCGGCGCTAACCCAGCCGAAGATGGCGGCGTCGTAGGTTCCGCCACCCAGCGCCTTGCCCCAATCGGAGGCGGCCAGGCCGCCGTCGACGATCTGGAAGCCAGCCTGGGTGGCCGACTCGCGGATCAGGGCAAAGGCCTCGGCGCGGTTGGGGTTGTCCCGGTTGTATAAGATGCGCACCTCCGGGGTGGCACCGTTCAGCAGCTTCCGCGCGGCTTCGATGTCCACGTCCTGATAACCGGACGAGCCGTTATCCCGGACCGCGTCGGCGTACGCCGCCTGATCCGGCAAGAACACCTGCGAATCAAGCGGCGCGGCCTCCGGGTCGAGCTTCTTGACGATCTTGTCGACGATGTCCTTTCGCGGAACCGTCTTCAGAAAGGCCTCGCGGACGCTCTTTTCGGCGAAGGGACCCGTGAAGTTCAAGTCAAGGTGGTCATAGGCGAGCTGGCTGCCCACGTCTGCCGTGACACCCTGGCCTTGCAGTGCCGTCAGCTGCTCCACTGTGTCGGCAGACGCCTGCAGGGCGATGATGTCGGCGTCGTTGTTTTTGAGCGCCTGCACCTGTGCCGCGGCAGAACCGATGTAGCGGACGGTGATTTCGTCCAGTTTAGGTTCCGGGCCCCAGTTGTAGTCCTTGTTCCGCACCATGGTCATCGACCGGTCCGGGTCGATGGCCTTGACGATGTACGGGCCGTTGGACAGATACAGGCTCGGGTCAAGCGGCAGCGTCTTGGTGTCTAATCCGGTGTTCCACAGGTCGGCGATTGCCCTGAGCTGGGTATTGGCGGGCTTCGGTGCCCTGGTGTCGCCGCGGGGTGTGCTCTTCAGGAGGTCAACGAAGGCGTCGACATCGTTCAGCCCGGTCTTTCCGGCGAGGACGTGCGCCGGGACGTCGACCCCGGGTCCACCGAGAGCGACCTCCCAGTCGGCGAAGGGCTTGGAGTACTTCAAGGTGATGGAGCGGTTGTCCGTCCCGATTTCCGGGAAGTCGGTCAGGGCGAGGCCGGACCGGTCCCCGGCGTAGGAGAAGTAGGACGTCCCGGTCTTGGCTTCCGCGTCGGCGTCGTCGTAGTACCCCGAGAAGGCTGCCCACTGCAATAACAGGTCCGCCGCGGTGACTGGCGTGCCGTCCGACCACTTCACACCCTCGTTGACGGTGTATCTGACCGTCAACGGGTTGTCGGAGGTCTTCTCAATCCTGCCGAACTTTTCGTTGCGTACGACGTTCAGCTTGTTGTCGATGTAGAAGAACCCGGAGTGGGTGGCGTAGCTGATCTTTGCATTGATGTCGGTATTGCCCTGGGCAGTGTTGGGGTTGAACGTGTTGAAGGCGTTCACCTCAACGACCGTTGCCGACCCGTCCGACACGCTTGGCTCTGCAGCAACAGTCGGGGTGGTCGGGTCGCTTTTGCCTGCGCAGGCACCGAGGACAAGGGCAATGGCTGCGGCCACTCCCACTGCCTTGGCACTCTGTATCCAGCCCATCCGGCCTCCTTGTTTCCGCGGTGTGGACGAGACCGGGTCCGGCCGGACCGGACAGGGGTCCCCCTCCCCCAGCAGCAGGTGGGCTTGTCTCATATGGGATGAAGCCTAAACCCGTGCACCGGGAAAGTTGACTCCCTGTAACGTTTGTTAGCGAGTTGCAACATTCGGGGCAGGACGGCCGGCGGTCCATCCCCAAGAAAACACGGCAATGGGAAACTCAGCCATAAAGGGCCAGGGAAAAGGAAAGATGCCGTTGCGGAGAACCCGGGTTGTCGAGTTAATCCGTCATAACTTGCGGACCCTGGCGAAGGATCGAATCAGGGGATGTCCGGAACTTCACGCTGGCGTCCAGCCCGGTAGCTCCCGTCCTCGGTTCATGCATTCTGGGTGCACCGCTCTCAAATGGCACGCTGAAAGTCGCGAGCGGCAGGGGTCTGAACTCTGGCGCACATGTGTAGGCTTCGGAGATGGATTCCGATGAGACAACCCCTCGCCCGCCCGCCCCTGCGACAGCGAACACGGAACAGTCGCCAAAGGATGCGTGGTTGGAGCAGCAGGCTTCTGCCCTGTCGGAGGGTTACAACGTGTTCTTCGATCCATATGACCATTTGGCCCTAGCCGACGAGCCGAATGACTAGAGCGCACAAGAAACCCCGCCAGCACGGGTAGCTGGACGGGTCCACGCCTCTGGGCATGGCGGTGGTAGTCCTAGGCGCCATCTTGCTCTTTCTGCATGCCGTCACGAGGAACAAGACGCGCAAAGCGTCCGCTTCCGCCCGTGCAGGAAGCCTCTGGACTAAGAGCGTTAGCAAGGAAAACGCCAACAGATCGATCGCATCTGAGCTTGTACTCCTGGCAGACCTCTATTCGCGGGGTGCACTAAACCGCGGAAGAATTCGTTGCCGCGAAGCGACGTATCCTCGATAACTAAGCCCATGCAAGGCAGCGTGACTGGTTTCGGAAAGGGATCCCACACCGGACGCTACCGACCCGTCATGAGCTCGTTCACGAGTCGCGAACTTCATTATCGAGCCCACGCATCAACGCGGTACGCAGCCGACTGACCGCGTGCGACGATGCCCCGGTGCCGACATCTTGGAACGACCCCATCCCCCCTTGGTACAAGGTGAGGGCATTCCGCGTTGCCTCAAGCAGGACGCGCGGATCTGCGATACCGATGAACTGTTCATCGAGCCAGTCGGCAACTTCTATTCGCTGCTTGTCCTGCTCCGCACGGGCCACAGCACGTAGCTCTGTGACTGCGGCGATTATCTCGTCTCGGATAGCTTCCACGTTGTGCTGTTTGCGGCTCATTCACAAATTCTATGTAGTTGCCCTGCCCTCAGGCACAGCGAGGGCTTCCAGATGGAGCCTGCCCGTAAGTCGGTCCCCCACCGGCGCAAGCGCCAGCCAAGAATTCCAGATCACGATCGCCGTCTTTCCGCGGCCGGCCGATTCCCGCCCAGAAGAGAATGCCCTTCGCGACCCTGTACGGTTCACACCCTCCCTCGACCGGGTGGCTAGGCTGGGTGGATGGCGACAGTTATACTCGTGCGGCACGGCCGCACCACAGCCAATGCCACTGGACTGCTGGCCGGTCGGGCCGTCGGCGTCAGCCTGGACCAGATCGGGCGCGACCAGGCGGCTCTGGCCGGAGACCGGCTCGCGGCCGTGCCCGTAGTCGGGGTGGTGTCGAGCCCTCTTGAGCGTTGTCAGCTGACCGCCCGGCTCATCCTCGATCGCCAGGCTGGCACGCCGTACGCGCCGGTCGATCTCGATCTCACCGAGTGCGATTACGGCCAGTGGCAGGGCCGCACACTCAGTGATCTCGCGACCGAGGATTTGTGGCCGGTGGTGCAGTCGCAACCCTCCGCCGTCATCTTTCCCGGCGGTGAATCCATGGCCGCGATGCAGGCTCGTTCAGTGGCAGCGATTCGACGCCACGATGCAGCCTTCGAAGCCGAGTACGGGCCAGGGGCCGAGTGGGTGGTTAGGCTGGGTAGATGGCGACGGGCCAGGGGCCGTTTGGGTGGCGGTGAGCCACGGTGACATCATCAAGTCAATCCTCGCCGACGCGCTCGGGATGCACTTGGATTTGTTCCAGCGAATCAACGTGAGCCCGGCCTCCGTATCAATCGTTCACTACGGCGCCAGCCGGCCGAGCGTCTACGCGATCAACACCGAAGCGGGTGATTTGTCGTGGTTGTCGAATGGCATGAGTTCTGGCGATGCGGCCGTGGGCGGCGGTGCAGGGCAGAAGACGCCATGAATTCCATGTGCCTAAAATACTGACATGCCTACACGCGTTCACGAGTTTGCCTGGCCTGATCGGATTGTCATCGGCACTATTGGCCTTCCCGGGGCGCGG
>JAODMA010000061.1 GCA_025464545.1 Arthrobacter sp.
ACGAGCTCTACGTCGCCGCCAAGGAACTGCAGGCCCCGTACGAACTGGTCAAGGAAGTTGCCGCCACCGGCAAGCTCCCCGTCGTCCTGTTCACGGCCGGCGGCATCGCCACTCCGGCTGACGCCGCAATGATGATGCAGCTCGGCGCCGACGGCGTGTTCGTCGGCTCCGGCATCTTCAAGTCCGGCAACCCGGCCCAGCGCGCGGCCGCCGTCGTGAAGGCCACCACGTTCTTCGACGACCCGGACGTCATCGCCAAGGCTTCCCGCGGCCTGGGTGAAGCCATGGTCGGCATCAACGTGGACGAGATCCCGCAGCCGCACCGCCTCGCCGAGCGCGGCTGGTAACGTTCGGACGGGCCTCTGCGCCCACTCTTATTAAGCCGAGGGAATTAGGCGCGCTTGTCGCCAGGCGTATTCACGCGGCGGCCGGTCATCTTTTCAGGTGGCCGGCCGCCGTCGTTTTTATGCGTTGTTTCCCGGGTTCAGTCCAGGCCGCGGCGCTTCAGCAGCGGTTCGAGTTCGGCGTCGCGGCCGCGGAAAGCGCGGAAAGACTCGAGCGGATCCCGGCTGTTGCCCCGGGAAAGCAGCTCGCCGCGGAAGAAGTCGCCGTTGGCCCGGGTGAGCCCGCCGTTTTCCTTGAACCACTCGACCGTCTCGGCGTCCAAAACTTCGCTCCAGATGTAGGAGTAGTAGCCGGCGGCATACCCGGCGCCGGCGAAGATGTGCTGGAAGTACCCGGTCCGGTAGCGCGGCGGGATCAGGCTGTGCGCCACTCCCGCCGCGGCCAGCGCCTTGGCCTCGAACTCCAGCACATCCTCGGGCACCTCCGAAGCGTCCAGCACATGCCAGGCCAGATCCAGCAGGGCCGCGCCCAGGTATTCGGTGGTCCCGAAGCCCTCGCCCCAGAGCCGGGCGGCGTCGAGCTTGTCCACCACCTCTTGTGGCAGCGGCTCACCGGTCGCGTAGTGGCGGGCGTAGTTCCCCAGCACCTCCGGCCACATGATCCACATCTCGTTGACCTGCGAGGGGTACTCCACGAAGTCCCGCGGCACCGAGGTGCCGGAGAACCGCGGGTACGTCACCGACGAGAACAGGCCGTGCAGGGCGTGGCCGAACTCGTGGAAGGTGGTGCGGAGCTCGTCGAGGGTCAACAGCGTGGGCTCCCCGGCCGGCGGCTTGGAGATGTTAAGGTTGTTGATCACCACGGGCCGGGTGTCCAGCAGCCCGGACTGCTCCACGAGGGAGTTCATCCAGGCCCCGCCGCGCTTCGATTCGCGGGTGTAGTAATCACCCAGGAACAGGCCCAGCTCTGTGCCATCTGAATTCCGGACTTCCCACACCCGCACGTCCGGGTGGTAGCCCGCAAGGTCGCTGCGTTCGGAGAAGCTGATGCCGTAGAGGGCGTTGGCGGCGAAGAACACGCCGTCGTTCAGGACGCGGTCCAGCTCGAAGTAGGGACGCAGGGCCTGCTCGTCCACGGCGTACCTTTCACGCTTGACCCTGGCCGAGTAGTACGCCCAGTCCCAGGCCTCCAGGGGGTGCCCGGCGACCTCGGCGAGTGCTTCTGCTTCGGCGTCGGCGTTCCGTACGGCGGCGGGGGCGAGACGGTTCATCATGGTCCGCACGGCCTCGAAATCGGGGGCAGTCTGCTGGTCCACGGTGAGTTCGGCATAGTTGGCGAAGCCCAGGAGCCTGGCCTTTTCCGCCCTGAGCCGGACCATCTGCTTCACGAGGTCCAGCACATCGAGGCTGCCGCCGCCGCTGCCGCGTCCGACCGAGGCCTCGTAGAGCCGCCGGCGCACGTCCCGGCGTTCCAGGACAGCCAGCGCCGGCTGGTTGCTGGGCTGGATGAGGGTGAGCAGGAACTTGCCTTCGTGACCGGCGGTGCGGGCCGCCTCCGCTGCGCTGGCCATGTCGTCGGCCGGCAGCCCGGCGAGGTCGGCGGCGTCGTCGAGGAGCAGTGACGCGGACTTCATCCCCTCCTTGACCCGCTGGCCGAACTCCGTGCCCAGCCGGGAGAGCTCCGCGTTGACGACCTTGAGCCGCTCCTGCCCGGCCTCATCCAACTGGATCCCGGACTGGCGGAATTCCTTGAGGTATTCGTCGACGAGCCGGGCGGATTCGGCGTCGAGGTGGTCCGCGGGAATGGCGGCGAAGCGCTCGTAGAGTGCGCGGTTCAGGTAGATGGCGTCCTGGTGGGCCGAGAAGCGAGGGGACAACCGGGTCTCCAGCTCGCGGATCGCGTCGGAGGCGTCCGCGGAGACAAGGGTGAAGAAGGACGCCGCGGCACGCTGCAGCAGCTGCCCGGACCGCTCCATCGCCAGGGCGGTGTTCTCGAAGGTGGCCGGACCCGGCGTATCGACGACCGCCTGGATCTCGGCCAGGTGCCCGGCGAGTCCGGCTTCCACGGCTTCGGCGTAATGCTCGTCGTCGATCTCCGCGAACGGCGGCAGCCCGAACGGCAGGGTGCTGGGACTCAGTAGGGGGTTAGTCATGAAATAACTCTTTCATGCAAGCGGGAAGTTCTCAATGGTGGCTACAGCGTTGGAACGGCCGGCGCCGTATGATGACCGGCATGGGGAACACCTCAGCAACGCCGCGTGGCCGGCTACGCGCCACGGCCGCCGCGGCGGCACTTGTGGCCTCTTTGGCCGCCTGTGGGTTGTTCGCCGGGCCGGACAACAGCACCCCCGGTTCCTCGGCCGGCGAGAGGTCAGCTGCGCCGGAGTCGGCGGGCCCTCCGTCCGGTGCGCCGATGCCGGCAACCCCGACGCCGACCCCGACCCCCGGAAAGGGGCCCGGCTGCGCCGCCCTGCGCTGCACCACGGTCGTTGTCACCGGGGACATGCTGGTCCACGCCCAGCTTTGGCAGCAGGCCCGCGAGGATGCCCGGAGCGCCGGTCTGCCGGGGCTGGACTTCGGCCCGCTGCTGGAAGGACAGCGGCGCTACCTCGCCCGGAGCGATGTCGCGATCTGCCACCTGGAGACCCCTGTGGCTGGCCCCTCGGGGCCCTTCTCCGCGTACCCTTCCTTCAACGTGCCGCCGCAGATCCTTCCCGCCGCGCGCGCGGTTGGCTATCAGGCCTGCACGACGGCCAGCAACCACAGCATTGACCGCGGCACCGACGGACTCGTCCGCACCCTCGACGCCCTCGACGCCGCCGGGGTGCAGCACACCGGCTCCTACCGCACGGAGGCGGAATCGCACGGTGTGCTGATCCTGCAGACCCCCGCGGCGAGGATAGCGGTCGTGGCTGCCGCGTACGGCCTCAACGGGCAGAGCCCCGAGCAGCCCTGGCAGGTGGACCTGCTGGAACCGGAGGCCATGATCGCCAAGGCACGGCAGGCCAGGGCGCTGGGCGCGGACATCGTGCTCGGGGTTCTGCACGCCGGCGACGAATACAGCAGCGAGCCGAACGCCCAGCAGCACGAGGCCGCCCATGCGCTTGTCGACAGCGGGCAGTTCAGTCTGATCTACGGCCACCACAGCCACTCGGTGCTGCCAATCGAACAGTACAACGGAATCTGGATTGTCTACGGGCTCGGCAACGGCATCACCGAACTCTCGCCGTGGTACGTGGTGAACAACGAAGGCCTGCTGGTCCGGGCGCAGTTCAGCCAGGATTCCGCGGGAACCTGGACCGCCTCGGACCTGGCCTGGGCGCCCTCGGTGATGGTCCGCGGACCCTACCGCTGGTGCTCGGTAGCGGCCGACGCGCCGCAGGGCCCATGCGCCGGTGCCGCCGCGGACGCCGCCACGCGCCAGCGCACCCGAACGGTCGTGGAGTCACGGGGCGCCGCGGCGGCGGGTGCCCACGAGCTGCTCATCTCCAGGGAGCCCTAAGCTTAAGGACCATGGAGACGTTGAAGGCACGACGGCGCACGGTCGCCTCGAAGGGCGCCGAACTCGCAGTGTTCGAATTCGGCGCGGAGCCAGGACCGGAGGTGCCGACAGCGCTGTTGGTCCACGGCTACCCGGACGACCACCGGGTGTACCTGCCCGCCATCCGGGACCTCGCCCGGACCCACCATGTGGTTGCCTACGACACGCGGAACGCCGGAGCATCAGCCGTCGTCGACCTCCCGGGCGACTTCACCCTCTCGACGCTCGTTGACGACATGTTCGCCGTGCTGGCCGCCATTGACGCTGATGACGTCCATCTGGTCGGACATGACTGGGGATCGATCCAGGGTTGGGCCGCCGTGCAGGATCCGCGGGCCGCGGGGCGGATCGGCCGGTACACCAGCATCTCCGGCCCGGACCTGCGGCACTTTGGACGCTGGGTGCGCAGCAGGTTTTCGAGGCCCGCCGCCTGGCCGCAACTGGCGGGTCAGCTGCTCCGCAGCTGGTATATCGGCGCCTTCCTGGTGCCGAAGCTGCCGGAGGCGGCCTGGCGGCTATTCCTCACCCGGCGCTATGAACAGACGGCCAAGCGCGACGTCGGCAATGATCCGGTCCGCGGGCTCGCCCTCTACCGCGCCAACTTCTGCGCGGGCGGAAACCGGCCGTCCGGCCGGCGCGTGGGCCTTCCCGTCCAGGTTGTGGTGCCGGTAAAGGATCCGTTCCTGACACCGGACCTCGTGAACGGCCTGGAGTCGTGGGTGGAGGACCTTACAGTGATCCGGGTGAACAGCGGCCACTGGTGGCCTGCCACCCGGCCCGCGGAGTTCGCGGAAGTGCTGCGCGGCAGCCATATCCGCGGGTAACGCACGGGCGGCGCGGCGGGGCAACTCCCGTCGGACAGGGGACAGGAGGCATGGATGGCACGAGTCGAGCAGGTCGAAGGTGGTGCCAGGAGCGGAACGTTCCGGAACGGAATGGACTACCTGGGCTGGGGCAGCGGTCCGAGGACATTGTTGTTCATCCAGGGCGGTCCGGGCAGTGCAGTGCCGCGGGGGCTGATGCGCCGGATGTTCCGGCGCCAGTTTGAGCCGTACCTGGCTGCCGGCTTCGCCGTCTGGATCGTCACGCGCCGCAGGAACATGCCGGCAGGGCACACGATGGCCGATATGGCGGACGACTACGCCCGGGTGATCGACGAGGAGTTCGACGGCCGGGTCGACGTCGTCGTCGCCGAATCCTTCGGCGGAATGGTCGGGCAGTATCTGGCAGCGCTGCACCCGGACTCGTTCGGCCGGATCGCCCTCATCATTACCGCTGCCGAGCTCAGTGACTGGGGCAAGGACATCGACTCCCGGATGGCCGAGGCCCTGGCCGGCGGCGACACCGGGGGAGCCGGGACAGTCTTCGCTGAATACCTGCTGACGGGCCAGCGCACGCGGTGGCTGCGCCGGCTGCTGGGGCCACTCATCGGCGGCGGACTGGCGGGCGGCTCCGACTACCCGCCGGGAGACCTCCTGATTGAAGCCCGGGCGGAACGGTCGTTCAATTCACGGGCCGTGCTGCCAAAGATCCAGCGGCCGGTCCTGCTCATCTGCGGCGGCAGCGACAGGTTCTTTCCGGCGGATATCGCCCGCGAAACGGCCGGGCTGATTCCCGACTGCACCCTGGTCTGCTACGAGGGGCAAGGGCACCTCCGGGTCGGGTCCAGCAGCCGGGTAGCCCGCGACGTATTGGCGTTCGTCAACTGTTCCTGAGCTCACGGGACATAAAGAGACTGTTCGGATCCAGGACGTAGCCGGCAAACGGGGCGCATTCGAGAAATCCGTGCCGGTGGTAGAGCCGGCGGGCGAGGGCGAAGAACTCCCGGCTTCCGGTCTCCAGAGCGTCCATCGGTCCCCGTTCAATTTCCGCGCCGGGCGCTCAGCGTGGCCGGCGCGCCGCATGTTCGCGCGCGAGGACCGCATAGGAGTCGTCCGGGCTGCCCGGGGAGAAGCTGCCGTACTTGCGTTCGACCGCGGTCCGGATCAGGAAGTCTGCCAGTTTGGGGTTCTTCGGCAGCAGCGAACCGTGCAGGTAGCTCGCCACGATGTTGCGGTAGCGGGCGCCTTCCTGGCCGTCGTTGCTGTTGTTGCCGGTGCCCTTTGTGGTTGTTCCCAGCGGGGCGACGCCCGGTCCCAGGGAGGTCTGGCCGCTGTGGTTTTCGTACCCCAGGATGCTGCCGAATTCCGGGGAGGACACCGCGACGTTGCCGATCAGCCGCTCGTCAGTGCCGTGCGTTTCCGCGTCCAGAATGCCGATTCCGGGAATGACCGATCCCGTCCGGGTCTTGAAGAACTTCCCGAACAACTGGTACAGGCCGCAGATCAGGAGCATCGGGGTGCCCTCCTCGGCCAGGTCCTTCAAGGTGGACTCCCGGGAGAGCAGGTCGTCCTGGATCACGAGCTGTCCGCTGTCCTGCCCGCCACCGCCGACGATCAGGTCCACGTTCGGGGGGAAGTCGTCGCCCACGTTGTATTCCAGGAGCTCCGGCGTGTAGCCATGCCAACGGAGGCGCTGCGCGAGGACCAGGGCGTTGCCCCAGTCGCCGTAGATGTTCATGTCCCGCGGGTAGAGCTGCAGGATCCGGATGGTTCCCTTGCTCGGCGCGGAGCCCTGGGCCGGCAGCTTATGACCGAAGGAGAGGTGTTGCCCCGCCTGCGCGTCGGGCTCGCCGGTCTCGGCCTGGTTGGCCCGGGCGCCGTTGGTCCCGGGCTGGCCGGACGGGGGCTGGGGGGTCATGAGACCACCTCCACTGTAGTGATTTTGGACAGCTCGCGGCGGATGGCCAGCATGGCTGTGTAGGTGCAGAAGATCCGTTTCGGCTTGTCCTTGGCGTCGCGGATGAAGGCCGCCAGCGCGGGCGCGATCTCGGTGTTCACGGCGCCGATCGGTACGTCGTCGTACTGCAGCCGGAGGGCCATGTCGTAAGCGCGCGAGCCGCTCAACTGGTCCACGCCGCCGTTCCGGAGGGTGCCGAATTCCACGTCCCAGAGCCAGGACATGTCCCGGCCGTCGGCATAGTTATCATTGATCGCGATCATGGTCGCGTAGCCCGCTGCCGGGAAGGACTTCAGTCCCAGCCGGAAACCACTCGGGTTCTTTACCAGCACGAGTTCCAGCGGCAGGCCGTCGACCACGAGGCTTTCGCCGCGGCCGAACGCCGGCGCCACCCGGGACAGCGCCGTGAGCAGGCCGTCGTTATCCGCAACCCCCGACTTCCCATTGGTGGCGAGGGCCCGGTCCAGGGTCAGCGCGGCCGCCGCGTTGAAGATGTTGTAGACGCCGCGCAGCTTCATCCCGGTGGTGACGGTGACGCCGTCGTACTCAAAGTCGGCGTCGTCCGTACCCACCCGGCGCAGGACGACGTCGGCCGGCGGCCTTTCCGGGGCCGGCGGAACGGGGCTGCCGGGGGCCGCCCGCATTTCATCATCGTTGGGAAAGGTGCTCAGCAGGGAGTCATCCAGCCCGAAGTACAGGACCTCGGGCCCGTTGAGGGTGCCGGCGATCCGGGCCACCCGGGGGTCCTCCCGGTTCAGCACCACAGTACCTGTGGTCTTGGCTGCAATGTGCTCCAGGAGCTGCGCGGTCTTGTCGATCTCCCCAAAACGGTCCAACTGGTCCCGCAGGACATTCAGCAGCAGGCAGTAACGGGGCGGCACCTGGTTGACGAAGTGCACGGCGTGGGCCTCGTCAAGTTCCAGCACGGCGACGTCGGCGTTGAGCCGCCCGCGCCAGTCCACCTCGCCGAGCAGGGCGGCGGCGACGCCGCGGGTGAAGTTGCTGCCGGTGCGGTTGGTGAACACCTTCAGGCCCTGGCTTTCCAGCAGCTCCACGACCATCTTGGTGGTGGTGGTCTTGCCATTCGTCCCGCTGACGACGGCGACGCCGAGGGGCAGCGTGGACAGCGTCCTCTGCATGAAGCCGGGGTCGATTTTCTCGACCACCAGCCCGGGTAGGGCGGAGCCCCCACCCCTGAGCCGGGACACCCTGCGGACCAGCTTGCCGAGCGGAACACTGAAGTAAAACATGCTCTGTAATATATCCCAGCGGCGGCATGGAAGCCTGCCGGGCGTCAGTGCGGGTGCAGTTCCGGAAGGCGCCGCGCACTATGCTGGTCGCATGACCAAACCCCTTTCTGCGCATCCTTCCCGCGCGGGTGCAGGCCTCCGGATCGGAGTCCTGGCTCTTCAGGGCGACTTCCGCGAACACCTGCACGCGGTGGAGGACGCCGGCGCCACCGGCATAGGAGTGCGCCGCCCGTCCGAGCTCGAGGGCCTCGACGGCCTCATCATCCCGGGCGGGGAATCGACCACCATCGACAAGCTATCGAGGACTTTCGAGCTCCGGGATCCGCTCTGTGACCGCATCCAGGGCGGCCTGCCGGTCTACGGTTCCTGCGCGGGCATGATCCTGCTGGCCAAGGAGATCGCCGACCCGGCCAAGGACCTCGCCGGCAATCCGCAGCAGACCTTCGGCGGCCTGGATATCACGGTCCGCCGCAACGCATTCGGCCGGCAGCGGGAATCCTTCGAGACGGACCTGGATTTCAAGGGGTTGGAATTCAGCGCCACGGAGTACGGCGTGCCGCCGGTCCATGCGGTCTTCATCCGCGGGCCCTGGGTCGAGCGCGTCGGTGACGGCGTGGAAGTCCTTGCCAGGGTGGAACCGTCCCGGGCCGGCCACCCCGAGTCGTTGGACGGGACGGCTAGAATTGTTGCAGTGCGTTCCGGCCAGCTGCTGGCCACCTCCTTCCACCCGGAAGTCACGGGGGAGAAGCGCGTGCACGGACTGTTTATTCGAATGATCAGAGGAGAAGCGTAAAGCATGTCAGGCCACTCCAAATGGGCGACGACCAAGCATAAGAAGGCCATCCTCGACAGCCGCCGGGCCAAGTCGTTCGCCAAGCTGATCAAGAACATTGAAGTCGCGGCGCGCATGGGCGGGCCGGACCTCGCCGGCAACCCCAGCCTGGAACTGGCCGTCACCAAGGCCAAGAAGACCTCGGTTCCGGCGGACAACATTGACCGCGCCATCAAGCGCGGCGCCGGCCTCACCGGTGAAGTCGTGGACTACACCGAGATCATGTACGAATGCCGTGGCCCGCAGGGCTCGGCGCTGCTGATCGAATGCCTCACCGACAACAAGAACCGTGCGGCCTCGGAAGTGCGCCTGGTCATTTCCCGCAACGGCGGCACCATCGCCGATCCCGGTTCGGTCAGCTACCTTTTCAGCCGCAAGGGCGTCGTGTCGCTGCCGAAGAACGGACTCAGCGAGGACGACGTCCTGATGGCGGTTCTCGACGCAGGCGCCGAGGAAGTCAAGGACAACGGCGACAGCTTCGAGATCCACTCCGAGCCGACCGACCTGCAGGCCATCCGCGATGCGCTCAAGGAAGCCGGCATCGACTATGAGACCGACGAGGCCGAGTTCGTGCCGTCCATGGAGGTGCCGCTGGACCTCGAGGCCGCCAGGAAGTTTCTGAAGCTCGTGGACGCCCTCGAAGAACTGGACGACGTCCAGAACGTTTACAGCAACGCCGACCTTAGCGACGAAGTACAGGCCGCCCTGGAATCCGAGTGACCCTTCGCGTCCTCGGCGTCGACCCGGGCCTTACCCGCTGCGGGATCGGCGTCGTGGACGTCGAGAAGAACCGCCGTGCCACCATGGTGGCGTTCGGCGTCGTCGGAACGTCGCCCGAGGAAAGCCTCGACCAACGCCTGCTGGTCATCGCTACCTCCATCGATGACTGGCTGGACAAGTACGAACCCCACGTCCTCGCCGTCGAACGCGTTTTCTCCCAGCTCAACGTCAGCACAGTGATGGGGGTCGCGCAGGCATCCGGTGTGGTAATTGCCGCCGCTGCGCGCCGCGGGATCCCGGTGGCGCTGCACACGCCGTCCGAGGTCAAGGCCGCCGTCACGGGCAGCGGAACATCCAACAAGGACGCCGTCACCAAGCTGGTGACCAAGATCCTCCGCCTCGACAACCCGCCCCGCCCTGCCGACGCCGCCGACGCCCTCGCGCTGGCAATCACGCATGCGTGGCGGGCCGGCAGCGGGGCCGCCGTCGCCACCACCGGGCCGGGCAGCCAGTCGCTGACGCCCGCCCAGCGCGCCTGGGCCGATGCCGAGGCGAAAGCGCGCCGTGCACGCTGAAAGTCCGACGGTGCCGCCGCAGAGCTTGGTAGGGTATTCGTAGATATGTTCGGATAGCCGGTTTGCCGGCTGTATTTTCGCTGTAACCCAGGAGCCCGGCTTTGATCAGTTTTCTCCGCGGAACCGTAGCGCACGTCGGCCTGTCCTCGGCAGTGATCGACCTCAACGGGGCCGGCATGAGCGTGAACGCGACACCGCAGACCCTCAGCAGCCTGAAGGTGGGTGAGGAGGGGAAGCTGTTTACCTCGCTGATCGTCCGCGAGGACTCCCTCACCCTCTTCGGCTTCTCCAGCGACGACGAACGCGAGGTGTTCGACATCCTGCTCAGCGTCAGCGGCGTCGGCCCGCGTCTGGCGCTTGCCGTGCTGGCCGTGCACGAACCCGAAGCCATCCGGGTGGCCGCCCACTCGGGCGACGGCAAGTCCTTCACGAAGGTACCCGGGATCGGGCCGAAGGTCGCCGGCCGGATTGTGCTGGAGCTGGCCGGCAAGCTGGTCCCGCAAGGGACCGGCGGCAGCACCGGAAGCCCGGCCACCGCGCGGTCCGCCGAAGCGGTCTGGAAGCCCCAGGTGGTCGCCGCCATGACGAGCCTTGGCTGGTCCGAAAAGGACGCCACTTCCAGTATCGACAAGTCCCTGGCCGACTCCCCGGCGCTGGCAGAGCAGGGCAATGTGGCCGAAATCCTGCGCGCCACGCTCCGCTGGCTGGGCCAGGACGGCGCCCGCGCCGGGAACAGGGTAGGCACCCGTGGCTGAACCGTCCCTCGTCGGCGGGGGAGAGGAACCCGAGGAGCGGGTCATCGAGGCAGCGCTCCGGCCCAAGAACCTGCACGACTTCGTCGGCCAGCACCGGGTCCGCAAGCAGCTCTCCCTGGTCCTGGAGGCCTCCCGGATGCGCGGACGCAGCGCGGACCATGTCCTGCTCTCCGGACCTCCCGGGCTGGGCAAGACTACGCTCTCCATGATCATCGCAGCCGAAATGAACGCCCCGCTGCGGATCAGCAGCGGTCCGGCCATCCAGCATGCCGGTGACCTTGCCGCTATCCTCTCTTCCCTTTCTGAAGGCGAGGTGCTGTTCCTCGACGAGATCCACCGGATGTCCCGGCCGGCCGAGGAGATGCTCTACATGGCGATGGAGGACTTCCGGGTGGACATCGTCGTCGGCAAGGGTGCCGGTGCCACCGCCATCCCGCTTGAGCTGCCGCCATTCACCCTCGTCGGTGCCACCACCAGGGCCGGGCTCCTGCCGGGGCCGCTTCGCGACCGCTTCGGCTTCACCGGCCACCTCGAGTTCTATTCGGTGGACGAGCTCGAACTCGTGTTGCGCCGCTCGGCCGGGTTGCTGGACCTCAAGGTCAATTCCGCCGGTTTCAGCGAGATCGCCGGACGGTCCCGGGGCACACCCCGCATCGCCAACAGGCTCCTTCGCCGGGTCCGCGACTGGGCACTGGTGCACGGCATCGAGCAGATCGACGCCCGGGCGGCGTCCGCGGCATTGGACATGTACGAGGTGGTCAAACGCGGCCTAGACCGCCTGGACCGTGAAGTCCTCGAGGCACTGATAACGAAGTTCGGCGGCGGACCGGTGGGTCTGTCCACCCTCGCGATCGCCGTCGGCGAGGAAACGGAGACCGTGGAAACAGTCGCCGAGCCGTACCTCGTTCGTGAGGGGCTGCTGGGCCGGACGCCCCGCGGGCGGATCGCCCTCGCTCCGGCCTGGACCCACCTCGGCTATGCGGTGCCTGCCGGGATCTTCGCACAGGACCCTCTGGAGCTGTTCCAGGCCCCCGGCCTCAACGAAGAGCCCGCTGGGACAGCCGATCCGGAATGGATCCGTAACAGTCAGTAGCACCTTGCGGGAACGATTTCCCTTTAGACTGGTATAACGCTCGGCACGTTCGGGTCTTTGCTTCTGTGGGCGGCAGTTACCTGACCGCAGCTGGCCGGGCATGGTTTTCTGGCAGGTTGAACTGCCGGACAGTCTGCCTGATGGCCCGGAGTGAAGCGGATGTTGCTGAAACCCAGCTACGCAAGTACAGAACGGAACTATCCCTGTGTTCGGACTTATTTCTGCCCAGACCCAGCCGCAGGCCGGCGGCGGCATCGACATCATGACGATTCTCCTGTTTGTCATGCTCGGACTTTTCATCTTCATGATGTTACGCCGCAACAAGAAGACGCGGCAGCAGCAGACCCAGCTGCAGTCGAAGTTCGCACCCGGTGTAGAGGTCATGACCAGCTTCGGGCTGTTCGGCCGCATCGTGGAAATCGACGAGGAAGAAAACAAAGTCCTGCTTGAGCTCTCGCCGGGCAACACCGCCACGGTGCACCGCCAGGCCGTTACCAAGATCGTCGAGCCGGTTGTAGCAGCCGAGGAGCCGGCCGTTGTTCCCGACGATGCTTCCTCGCTGACCACCGAGGCGGCGGACAGCTCGGCCCCCGCCGCTGACGCCCCGCGCAAGGAAACGCCCGACGAAACCCTGCGCCGCCTCAACGATGAAGGCAAAAAAGACAGCTAGTCTGCCTACCTGAGCTATCCCGCGAAGTAACGGCTGCGGGCATCCGTCGGTGGGGGTCTCCGGACCCGCGCCGGCGGTTCCTCCGTAAATAATAGAAAGATCGACAATGGCACGAACTGGCCCCAAAAACACAGCCCTCAGGGTGCTGGTCTGGCTTGGCGTTATTCTCGCCGTCCTGACTGCCGTCCTGGCGGGCGGCACCATGGCCGGCCAGGCGAGCTGGGCACCCAAACTCGCCCTGGACCTTGAAGGCGGCACCCAGATGATCCTGGCGCCCAAGGTTGAGGGCGGTTCGGATATCAACGAAGAACAGCTCAACCAGGCCGTGGCGATCATCCGTCAGCGCGTCGATGGCTCGGGTGTTGCGGAAGCTGAAATCAGCACGCAGTCCGGCCGCAACGTCGTGGTCAGCCTTCCCGGCACCCCCTCCAAGGAAACCCGTGCGCTGATCCAGGCCTCGGCCGACATGAACTTCCGGCCGGTCCTTCAGGCCGGTGCCGGCGCGGCCGTCCCGGCTGAGTCACGGGCCCCGGCCGAGCAGCTGCCGAAACCAACTGCGGAGCCGGCCAACGGCAGCGACGACAACTGGATCACCCCCGAGATCTACCAGCAGTTCGAGGCGCTGGACTGTGACAACCCGTCCCTGGACAAGCAGGAGCGCTCCGACCCGGCCAAGCCGCTGGTCACGTGCGAGCCTGCCTCCGCCAACGCCCCGGCCATCAAGTACATCCTCGGGCCCGTTGAGGTGAAGGGCTCGAATATCAAGAGTTCGTCCTTCCAGCTCCAGCGCGGAGCACAGGGCGCGGTGACCAACGAGTGGGCCGTCAACATCCAGTTCGACGACGAAGGCACCGCGAAGTTCAAGGAAGTCACTGACCGGCTCTACCAGTTCTACACCGCCGCCGGCGGCCAGACCGGTTCGGACCCGAAGGCCCAGTTCGCCATCGTCCTCGACGACCAGGTCATCTCCGCCCCGCGATCCCTCGCCGTTATCACCGACGGCCGTCCGCAGATCACCGGTGGGTTCACCGAGGAATCC
>JAODMA010000085.1 GCA_025464545.1 Arthrobacter sp.
CAAGGAACAGTCCATGACCATCACCGGCGGTACCGCGCTCTACAAGGAGGACATCGACCGCATGGTACGCGACGCCGAGGAGCACGCAGCCGAGGACAAGGCCCGCCGCGAGGCAACGGACACCCGGAACACCGCCGAGCAGCTCGCCTACTCCGTCGACAAGCTGATTGCCGACAACGCCGACAAGCTGCCCGAAGAGGTCAAGACTGAGGTCAAGGCCGACGTCGACGCCCTCAAGTCAGCCCTCGAAGGCACCGATGACGCCGCCGTGAAGACGGCGTTCGAGAAGCTGCAGGCCTCCCAGGGCAAGCTCGGCGAGGCCATCTACGCCCAGGCCGGTTCCCCGGACGGTGCCACCGGCGCCGAGGGCGCCCCGGCCGGCGAGCAGACCGCGGCATCAGACGAGGACATCGTCGACGCCGAGATCGTTGACGAAGACGAGAAGAAGTAATCATGCCGCACCACGGTAACGAAGAAGAGCACGGTTCTTCCGAGAACCGGAGCCAAGGCAGCGAGCAGGAGAACGAGCCGCAGAAGCCGGTCATCCACGACAACCGCAAGGTTGACCCGAAGACCGGCCAGGCCCGCCACCCTGACCAGGAGCGCCAGGTCGATGCCGGGGACGCACTGACCCAGGCGGAGGACATCCTGAACAGCGTCGACATGCCTGCGGAGGAATCCGTGGCGCAGGGCGTGGACCAGGCCGAGGCGGAGGAGCTCAGGAATGACCTCAGGCGCTTGCAGGCCGAGTACGTCAACTACCGCAAGCGCGTCGAACGTGACCGTGCCGTGGCAGGGGAGATGGCCGTCATCGGCGTCCTGAACACCCTGCTTCCGGTACTGGACGACGTCGACGCCGCACGCCAGCACGGTGACCTGACCGACGGCCCGTTCGCCGCGATCGCCGCCAAGCTGGAAAACGCGCTGAAGACCTACGGCCTGACCCGCATCGATGAGACGGGCGTGGAGTTCGACCCCACAGTCCACGAGGCCCTCATCCAGCAGCCCGGCGATGTCGAACTCGACACGGTCAGCCAGGTGCTGCGCTCCGGCTACAAGTCCGGCGACCGCGTGCTCCGCGCGGCACAGGTCATCGTCGCGGTACCTGCGTAGTCGCCTCCGCGCCTTCGCGGATGTGGGGGCTCCGCCCCTCCACCGGGTGGCCGAGGATCTGCGATCCTAGGCCACCCGGCTCCGGCAGGCCCGAGGCCACTCCCGGGCCCCCTCACCCGCTATGGCTCAGGGGTAATCTCGCCTTTAACGCTTTTGTATTTGAAAGGAAACGCCATTGGCTAGCCAGGACTGGGTGGACAAGGACTTTTACAAGATCCTTGGTGTCGCCAAGGACGCTTCCGACGCTGACATCAAGAAGGCCTACCGGAAGCTCGCGCGGCAGCACCACCCGGACACGAACGCGGGGGACACCGCTTCGGAGAAGAAGTTCAAGGACATCTCCGAGGCCTACTCCGTGCTCTCCGACCCCGATGAGCGCCAGCAGTATGACGCCGTCCGGGCCATGGGCGGAGCCCGCTTCGCCCCGGGCGGCGCCGGCGGAGCAGCCGGCGGCGGTGCGGGCTTCGAAGATCTCTTCGGCGGCCTCTTCACCGGGGGCGCCGGACGGCACTCCGGCGGCTACAGCACCGCAGGCGGCATCCCGCCCGAGTTTGCGGACCTGTTCGGCGGAGGCGGCGGCTTCGGTGGCGGCCAGTCGTTCCAGCGGGCGCCGCAGAAGGGCACCGACCGCACGGCGTCCACCAGCATTTCATTTTCCGGCGCAATCCGCGGCACCACCATCGGGCTGCGCGAACCGGACGGCGAAGTCATCGACGTCCGTATTCCGGCCGGGATCAAGGACGGCCAGAAGGTCCGGGTACGCGGTAAGGGCCAGTACGGCCCCGCAGGCAACGGCGACCTGATGGTCACCGTCTCCGTGAAGCCGCATGATTTCTACGTCCGCGACGGCGACAATCTCCGCATCCACGTCCCGGTCAGTTTTCCGGAGGCGGCCCTGGGCGCCGACATCGAAGTCCCGACCATCGAGGGCGACACCGTCAGGGTCCGTGTTCCGGCTGGCACCCCCTCGGGGCGCACCCTCCGGGTGAAGGGCCGCGGCGTCAAGCACGCCAAGGCGACCGGGGACCTGCTGGTGACAATCGACGTCGCCGTTCCCCGGAAGCTCAACAAGGAAGCAGAGGAAGCCGTGAAGGCCTTCGCAGCCGCCACCGGCGGCGAGGACGTGCGCGCCGGCCTGGCAGCCAGGGCCCGGCTCTAGGAACGGGGTCCTGCCATGGACATCGAGTTCGACCAGCCCATCTTCGTCATCTCCGTGGCGGCGGAGCTGGCGGACATGCACCCGCAGACCCTGCGGCAGTATGACCGGCTGGGCATTGTCTCGCCGAGCCGCGCGCCGGGCAAGTCCCGGCGGTATTCCCAGCGGGATGTCACGATGCTCCGCGAAGTGCAGCGTCTCTCACAGGAGGGCGTTTCCCTCGAGGGCATCAAGCGGGTCCTCCAGCTGGAGAACCAGGTGGCCGCGCTTCAGCGCCGGGTCAAGGAACTGACGGAAGAGCTGGCCCGCCGTCGACAGCCGCTGGATGCCCGCGTTTTCGCGGCCGGCACGGCCGGGGACGTTGTCAGCCTCGCCCGCGGCAAGCGGCCCCGGCCGCGCTCCCAGGCGGTTGTGGTGTGGAGGCCGCGGACGCCCGAGTAGGCGCCCTTGTCTGCGCGCAACTGGGCCTCACGCGGATGGGGCCTGCCCGTCCGTGTCCGGGGCTGGGGGCTCCCGCTGGCCGCCGGCCGGATCAGTTCCTTCGGCCACGGCGGCGTCGAACCGACAGGGGAGGCGCGTGACGCGATGCTGATCTGAGCAGATGCGGGCACGCCTGACCAGGCCGGGTGCCCGGACCTCAGTCGTTGAACAGCCCGGCCAGATCCTCCGCCGTCAGAGCGCCTCCGGAGAGCGCATCGCCCTGCATGACGTCCGCGAACAGCTGGGACTTCCTGGCCTTGAGAGCCATCACCTTTTCCTCGATGGTGTCCTTGGCGACCAGCCGGTAGACCATCACGTTCCGGGCCTGGCCGATCCGGTGGGTGCGGTCCACGGCCTGCGCTTCGGAGGCCGGGTTCCACCAGGGATCCAGCAGGAACACATAGTCCGCCTCGGTGAGGTTCAAACCGAAGCCGCCGGCCTTGAGACTGATCAGGAACACCGGGGCAGCGCCGTTCTTGAATTCGTTGACCACGTCGGTGCGGTTCCGGGTACTCCCGTCGAGGTAGCAGAACTCGATGTTTTCCTCGACCAGCCGTTCCCGGACCTTGCCCAGGAATCCCGTGAACTGGCTGAAGATCAGCGCCCGGTGGCCCTCGGCCACGAGGTCCTCGAGCTGTTCGAAGAGCACATCGAGCTTGCTGGACCGTACGCCCGAGAGGGACGGGTCAATCAGCGAGGGGTCCAGGCTGAGCTGGCGCAGCAGGGTCAGCGACTGGAAGATCGTGAAGCGGTTCTTGTTGACGTCGTCGATCAGGCCGAGGATCTTCTGGCGCTCCCGCTGCAGGTGCGTCTGGTAGACCTTCTGGTGCCGCGGATTAAGCACAACCTCCAGGATCTG
>JAODMA010000090.1 GCA_025464545.1 Arthrobacter sp.
GAGCCTTGAAATTCACCTGAACAAGTCGCAGCGCCATACCGCCCGACCCTATACCCGGCTAATACCCAATATGGGAGGCACGCCCTAGCTGAACGCCCGTCCGGTGAGCTTCTCGTAGGCCTCGACGTAGCGGCTGCGGGTGCGGGCCACGACGTCGGCCGGCAGCGGAGGCGGGGGCACGTTGGAGGACCTGTCCCAGCCGGATTCGGCCGAGGTCAGCCAGTCGCGGACGTACTGCTTGTCGTAGGACGGCTGGGCCTTGCCAGGCTCATACGTCGCAGCGTCCCAGAACCGGGAGGAGTCCGGTGTCAGCACCTCATCACCGAGGGTGATGACGCCGGTGGCGGCGTCGAAGCCGAACTCCACCTTCGTGTCGGCCAGAATGATGCCGCGGTCCCGGGCGGTTGCCTCGGCCTTGGTGTAAATCTCCAGGGTGAGCTCGCGCAGCCGCGCCGCGATGTCCTCGCCGACCAGCTGAACGACGGCGTCGTACGTGATGTTCTCGTCGTGCTCGCCCACCTCGGCCTTGGCGGAGGGAGTGAAGATCGCCGGGTCGAGCCGGGATCCGTCCACGAGGCCCTCCGGCAGCGGGATGCTGCACACGGTGCGCGTCTGCCGGTATTCGGCCAGCCCGGAGCCGGTCAGGTAGCCGCGGGCGATGCACTCGACCGGGAACATGTCCAGCTTCTTGCAGATCATCGCCCGGCCCTCCACCGCGGCGGGGACGCCGCCGTCGACCGTGGATGCGAGCACGTGGTGCTCCACGCCAAGCTGGTCGAACCACCACAGGCTGAGCTGGGTAAGGATGCGGCCCTTGTCCGGGATTTCGCTGGCGAGGACATGGTCGAAGGCGCTGATCCGGTCGCTCGCCACCACCAGGACGCATTCGTGGCCCATCCGCTCGGTGATGGTTTCATCCACCGGAACGTACAGGTCGCGGACCTTGCCGGAGTAGACATGCTTCCAGCCCGGCAGGTCCAGCGTCGCGGCGTCCAGGCCCTTCGGCGCGTCAGCGGGCCGGGAGGAGTCGGTGCTGGTCATGCTCAGGCCTTCGCTTTCGTCGTGGCCGGGACGCCGGGCGTCTTGACCTTGATCTCACCGCGGGCGGCCTTGCCGCCGATGTCGGTGCGGAACTGGCAGCCTTCGAGCTGGACCAGTTCGACGCCGTCGTACGCCCGTTCCCGGGCTTCGACGAGATCGGTTCCCAGCGCCACCACGGCGAGGACGCGTCCGCCGGCGGACACCACTTTGCCCTCGGTGTCGAGCTTCGTGCCGGCGTGGATGACGTGGACGCCCTCGATGGCTTCAACTTTCTTGAGCCCGCGGATCCGGTCCCCCGTGCGCGGGGCTCCCGGGTAGTTTTCCGCGGCGACGACGACGGCGACGGCGGTGTCTTTGGACCAGCGCAACGGCTGCACCTTGTCCAGTTCGCCCTTCGCGGCCGCCAACAGCAGGCCACCGAGGGGCGTATTGAGCCGGGCCAGGACGGCCTGGGTCTCAGGGTCGCCGAAGCGGACGTTGAATTCAATGACGCGCGTGCCCCGGCCGGTGAGGGCCAGTCCGACGAACAGCACCCCCACGAACGGGGTGCCCCGGTGCGCCATCTGGTTGACCGTGGGCTGGGCGATGCGGTCGAGCACCTCCTGGACGAGGCCTTCGGGGGCCCATTCCAGCGGGGTGTAGGCGCCCATGCCGCCGGTATTGGGGCCTTCGTCGTTGTCGAAGATGCGCTTGAAGTCCTGGGCCGGGGAGAGGGCCACGGTGTTGGTGCCGTCACAGAGGACGAATACCGAGACCTCGGGGCCGTCCAGGAATTCCTCGATTACGACGGTGCCGCCGGCCTCGAAGCAGCTCTGCGCATGGGCAAGGGCCTCGTCGCGGTTGTTGGTGACCACGACGCCCTTACCGGCGGCGAGGCCATCGTCCTTCACCACGTAGGGCGCGCCGAAGGTGTCGAGCGCGTCGGCGGCTTCCTCGGCGTTACCGGCCACCCGCGCCATCGCGGTAGGGACGCCGGCCTCGGCCATGACTTCCTTGGCGAAGGCCTTGGAGGCTTCCAGCTGGGCGGCGGCCTTGCTCGGACCGAACACCGGGATGCCGGCGTCGCGGACGGCGTCGGAGACGCCGGCGGCGAGCGGCGCTTCGGGTCCGACGACCACGAGGTCGACAGTGAGCTTGGTGGCCAGGGCGGCGACCGCATCGGGGTCGTTCGCATCGATCGCGTGCGTGGGGACCAGCTTGCTGATGCCCGCGTTGCCCGGAGCCGCGTGGACCTCGGAAACGTTGGGGTCTGCGAGCAGGGATCGGACAATGGCGTGTTCGCGGCCGCCGGGGCCGATGACGAGTACCTTCACAGTTCCCAAGGGTACTTTGTGGAACCGGCAGGCTCCTAAGCCGTGTCCGCCGCGGGACATGCCCAGTCCTGGCCGCGGGCAATGGACATGACCTCCGGTGTCCGTGGCGGTGGGGCATGCCCAGTCCTCAGGCCTGCGAGCGCGGGACATGCCCAGTCGTGGCCGCGGGCAATGGACACAATGGCATTATGTCCAGTGTCCGCGGCCAGGACTGGGCATGTCCGGTGGGGGACCCAGCTTAGGAGCCT
>JAODMA010000094.1 GCA_025464545.1 Arthrobacter sp.
GGCCGCCGGGGTGCCCGATTCGGGCACCGGGATAACGATATCGGCTTCCTGGGTGTTTTCGCGGGCCAGCTGGCGGCCCATTTCCACGCGGGACTCATACACGGAGCGGCCGGCAATCGCGGCATCCGGGCGGGCGAGGTAGACGTATTCGAACACGCAGCCTGCAGGCGTCGCGTCCGCGAAGCGCACCGAGCGGACACCGTCTTCGTCGATGGCGATGAATTCGCCGGGTTCGATTTCCCGGATGAAGCTGGCGCCGACGGTGGCCAGGGCGGACTGTTCGGAGGCTACAACCCAGCCACGTTCCAGCCGGCCGAGGCAGAGCGGGCGGATGCCGTACGTGTCGCGGGCCGCGTAGAGCGTGCCCTCGTCCATAAAGACGAAGCAGAAGCCGCCCTTGATCTTGGGCAGGAGCTCCATGGCGGTTTGTTCGAGGGACTTGCCCTCCTCGCCCTCCAGCAGTGCCGTGACCAGGGCCGTGTCCGAGGTATTGCCCTGCTTCATTTCGCCGCTGAGCTGGCCGCCGTTGCGGTCCTCGATCATGGCTTTGAGTTCGGCGGTGTTAGTCAGGTTGCCGTTGTGGGCCAGGGCCACGGTGCCTGTAGCCGTCGCGCCCAACGTGGGCTGGGCATTGGCCCAGTGGCTGGCGCCGGTGGTGGAATAGCGGCAGTGGCCGACGGCCAGGTGCCCGGTCAGGGTGTTCAGCGTGGTCTCGTCAAAGACCTGGGACACGAGGCCCATGTCCTTGTAGACGTTGATTCGCTTGCCATCGCTGGTCGCGATGCCAGCGGACTCCTGACCGCGGTGCTGCAGTGCGTACAGCCCGTAATAGGTGAGTTTTGCTACCTCTTCGCCGGGAGCCCAGACACAGAAGACGCCGCAAGCGTCCTGGGGGCCTTTTTCGCCAGAGAGAAGGTCATGAGAGAGTTTTCCATCGCCGCGTGCCACTGGTCGATTATCTCACGTTGTGCGCTGAGACTTTTCCGGGCCCCGTTTTGTGACCTCGTCGGGGTTCAGGGCCGGGGCTGGCTGCCCGTGCCGCCGTCGAACCGGCCGTCGTTCTCGGACTCCGGGTCGGGGACGCTGTCCGGGACGGCCTCGACGACGGCGTGCTGGGCCCGGCGGAGGCTGAGGCGGTCCAGCAACAGCGCAATGACGGCACCCAGGATGGCGCCGCCGGCGGCGCAGGGGACCAGGAAGAAGCCGAAAACGGTGCCCGCGTCATAGCTCGCAGTCCCGGGGAACCCGTAGGCGATGACGGCCGCCAAGGCGAAACCGAGCAGGCCGCCCAGGATGAGGAACGGCACATACTTCGGCGCCCGCCGGACGGTGACTTCGCGCCGCTCGGGCGCCGGAGTTTCTGGGGAAGACATGGCATTAAGCCTACTGCCCCGGCTCTTTGCCTCGTTCCTCGGGCGAACTCATTGATCAGCCCTCCGGACCGGCGCACACTAAGGGATGGGGGACCGTAACGTACGGACAAGCTTAGGAATCGACATGTCTGCCTCCGCCGACGAAATCCGGGACCAGCAGCGAATCATCTGGGATGAGTTCTCGGCCGGGTGGAGGAAATGGGACGCCGAGTTGCTCGGCTGGCACGCACCGTTCGGGGACGCCCTGCTGCAGGAAGCGGAGCTGCGCCCGGACGCGGCAGTGCTCGATGTCGCGGCAGGTTCGGGGGAGCCGGGGCTATCCGCTGCCGCGCTGGTGCCGGACGGCACCGTGGTCCTGACAGACATCTCCGAAGGCATGCTGCGGGTGGCGCAGGAGAAGGCGTCGGCCCGGGGCCTGCACAATGTGCGCTTTGTTGTCTGCGACGCGGCCGCCCTGCCGTTCGACGACGGCATCTTCGACACGGTGTTCTGCCGGTTCGGCTTCATGTTCTTTCCGGAGATCTCGGCGGCCGTGCGCGAGATGGTACGGACAGCCAGGCCCGGCGCACGGATCAGCGCCGCCGTCTGGGCCCGCGCGGCGGAAAACCCGTGGGCCAGCCTCATTCTGGGAACGATCGCCCGGCACACGGAGCTGCCGCTGCCGCCGGACGGCACGCCGGGGCTGTTCCGCTGCGCCGCCGCGGGATCCATGGCCCGGCGGTTCCAGGACGCCGGCCTGATCGATGTCCGGGAGCGGAAAGTCAGCACCGAACTGGTGCACGAATCCCCCGGGAGCTACTGGGAATTCATGACGGACATCGCCGCCACCGTCTCCATGCGGATGGCCAAGGCCGACAGGGCATCGCAGGAGCTGATCCGCGCGGACGTGTTTCAGATGCTCGGCCGCTATGAGCACGACGGCGCTATCCGGCTGCGGACCACAGCGACGGTTGTGACGGGGACGCGCGTCTAGCCTCGGTGCGGGCCCCGCGCCCTCCGGGGTCCTCGGACCGGTGCACTCAGGTGGGTGAGTTCCACCCGGCCCGGACCCGTCCGGGCGAGCGGTCAGACGCCCAGTTCTTCCTTGAGCGCCGCGACATGGCCCTGGGCCTTGACCTGGTACTGCGCCAGCTTCACGTTGCCCTCGGGGTCGAGGACCACGGTCGAGCGGACGATGCCCTCCGTAATCTCACCATTGACCAGCTTTTCGCCCCAGGCCCCGTAGGCAAGGGCCACCGCATGGTCCTCGTCGGCCAGCAACGGGAAGGTAAGGGCGAAATCACCGGTGAATTCGGCGAGGGCCGCGGGGGCGTCGGGTGAGATCCCGATGACCTCGTAGTCCGAACCCTGGAGGGAGGAGAGGCTGTCGCGGAAGTCGCAGGCTTCAGTGGTGCAACCGGGTGTCGCGGCCTGCGGGTAGAAGTAGACGATGACGTTCTTGCCGCGGTAATCGGCGAGCGACACAGACCGGCCCTGGGCGTCCGGCAGGGTGAAGTCCGGTGCGGGGGTGCCGGGCTGGAGCTTGACGGTGACATTCTGGCTCATGGGGATCCTTCGGCAGACGGGTTGCGGTTTGTGATGGACAACGCCACGGGCAATCAGTGTATTCCGCCGCGGGCGCACAGCCCGGGGCCGTACCGGATCGGTTCAGGTTACTGTGGAAAGTGACCCCGTTCCCTCCGCGAAAGGCAATCCCATGAGTGATCCGCAGGAAAGCAGCAACGACCCGGCCGATCTGCGCGGACCCGGGGACCCGGACGCCGTCGAAACCCCGCACCCCCACGCGGAGGCGGGCCAGGCCGGGAACATCCGGGAGGAGCAGCTGACGCACGCCGCCGGGACGGTTCCCGCCGCCTATGTCGGATCGGGCGATTCCGAGGCGAAGGACAAACCGGAAGAGGCGGCCGAGGGTGGCATGTGGGACGAAGACGCCTGAAAACAAGTCCGGGCCGCTGGTGACAGCTGGTTCGTAGCCCTGGCACAGACTGGCTAGCTAGCCAGCCTGTGTAGCCCAGTACCGGCGGCTGCCGGCCCACGGGTCAGCTCCTGGATCCAAAGTACCGGCTGGTGGCGGTCGGCGTGGTGGACTGATGATGCTTCATGCGTTCCTCAAGAACGCGGGTCGCCAGCCATCCCGAAGGGAGCGAAGAACAGGCGAAGCGCAGCCAGCGGGCGTCCCCGTAGGCTATGAACCGGTCCGGGCTGACCTGCAACTGTTCGGCGACGGCCATTACCTCCGTGTGAGCCTTAAGGTATCGCGACGGCGTCAGGTTATCGCGCCGCAGGCGCCGCTCCAGATGGAAATCCAGGTATGCAAGGTCACGCGCCGCCTCTGCCTGAGCTGCATCATCGAAGTCAAGCAATCCGAAAGGGGATCCGCCGTCGCCGGCGATGATCTGCCGGTCATGCAGGTCTCCGTGGGACCACACCAGCGGATCCGGTGCCGTCCGGAGCAGGTTGTTGGTCGCCTGCTCTGCCATGGTGACCAGGATGTCGCGGCGGGTGGACAGTGCCGGAACCTTTTCTGCATGGTGCAGCCAACGTTTCAACCAACGGGCCACGGCCTTGGCTTCCACTTCCGGTGAATGGACCGGCAGGGCGCTCAGAGCAGTTTGTCTGCTGGCGTCAGACGCCGATCTCAGCTGGGTGAGCCACGCGCGGGACCATTTTTCCCAGGCGCCAGCGAACTCTTTGTCCCCGATCGTGACGTAGTCCTCGCCGATTTCGCCCAGTGTTCGTCCGGGGAGTGTGCTCAAGACGAGGGTGTCCGGGGAGCTCTGAAGCACCTTGGGTGCCGTGAAGGCGCTGGTGTCCAGCAGGATGTCCATCTGGGCGCAGCGTTCAGCGGGGACGACGGCGCTGCCTGGCCGGAAGATCTTGATGTAGCAGCCCTCCGCCCGGATGATCGCCCGCGTATGGGGCCAATGGGAGATGATTTCGCCGAGCTGTTTTTCGGTCCGAAGGGCTGGCAGCTCCGGATCATCCTCCGGCAGGAGCTCAAAGTGGCCTTGGCTCAGCTGGGCTCCCCGCACGCCCGGCCATCCCGCAGTTTCGACCTCCAGCAGGTATTTTCCGGGTTGTCTGTCGCGCCACGCTTTGCGTACGTGCCACACGGTGCCCGCGTCGTCGGTGTAATTCCAAAGCGGCAGGTGCCCGGTCATGGGATCAGCTCCCAAACCCGGTGGGCTGGCAGCGGGTCAGATTCGAGGATCCATAGGGCTGAGGGCGCTGTGCTCGCTCCTCGAGCACGCCGGTTGCCAGGTTTGAGCGCGCGGGGAGCGAGGAACATGCGAGTCGGAGCCAGCTGGCGTCGGAATAGGCGTCGAGCCGTCCCTGGCTGACCTGCAGCTGTTCTGCGGCGGCCATCACCGCGGTGTGGGCGGCGACGTAGCGCTCCGGGGTCAGGGTGTTCTGCCGCAGGCGCAGTTCCAAGTGGACGTCCAAGTTGGCCAAGTCACGCGCAGCCTCGCCCTGGGCCGTGTCGTCAAAGTCCAGCAGACCAAACGGCGGCCCTCCGTCGCGGGCAATGACCTGCATGTCGTGGAGATCCCCGTGGTTCCAGACCATCGGGTCCGGAGCCGCGCCGAGCAGGTTCGTGGTTATGTGGTCTGCGCTGGCGCACAAGGCCTCTCGTTGGGACGCCAGTGCCGGTACACGGTCGGCGTGGTGGAGCCAACGCTTCAGCCACCTGGCCACGACAGAGACTTCCACCTCCGGTGAATGGACCGGGAGGGTGCCGAGGGATTCGCGCCTGGTTGCATCGGAGGCGGCGGTCAGTTGGGCCACCCACGCGCGGGACCATGCCGCCCACGTGGCGGCGAAGGCCTTTTCGTCGACAGTATTGTGGTTTTCGCCAATTTCGCGCAACGTCGGTCCGGGGAGGGCCCGGAAGACCAAGGTGTCCGGAGATTGGTGCAGGATCTCGGGTGCCGTGAAGGCACCAGCGTCCAGCAGCAGGGCCATCTGCGCGCAGCGTTCCGCAGGGATGGCGGCGCCGCCAGGCTGGAAGATCTTGATGTAGCGGCCGTCAGCCCGGATGATAGCCCGCATATAAGGCCGGTAGGCTATGACCTCCCCGTGCTCCCTTTCGGCCCGGAGGGCGGGCAGCTCCGGGTCATCCTCAGGTAGGAGCGCAAACCGGCCGTGGCTGATCTGGGCTCCACGGACGCCGGGCTGTCCGGGAGCGAGGACCTCCAGAACATAGTTCGCGGGTTTCTTGTCGTGCCAGGCGCGGTGGACGTGCCACGCGGTGCCGGCGTCGTCGGTGTAAGTGGGAAGAGGTGGATGCCATCTCATGCGATCAGCTCCCAAGTCCGGCGGATGTGCCCTTTGAGTGTCGCCCAGCCGGTCGTTAGCCTGGTTCGGGAACGGGTCCGAGTGATATGGACCAGTCCATCGGCCAGCTCCGAGAGCAGCTCGACGTCCAGTACCCAGTTCAGTACCAAGATCCGGGTATCCCTGGCCGCCGGGGTCCCGTCCGCATCCCGCCGCTGGGCCTGCAGGCGATGCCCCCCGCAGCCCTTGCAGGCGCTGCCCCGCAGCACGCTGCTCATGTTGGCACCTCGAACAGCTCATCCGGTTGCTTGGCCCGTTGCCGTCGGACCCACCCGGCGAACCGGGAGCCGGGATCGGCCAGCAGTAACTGCGGCGGCCCGTCTTCGACAATCTCGCCGTCTTCGAGCCAGATCACCCGGTCGCATGACTGCGCCGAGTTGATGTCGTGGGTGATCGTGATGGAGGTGCGCCCCTCAGTGAGTTGATCGAGGGCGCTGAGGACCGAATCGCGGGAGGCAGGGTCCAAGCCGGAGGTGGCCTCGTCCAGAATCACCACTGGTGCCTTCCGGAGCATGGCGCGGGCGACGGCCAGCCGCTGGCGCTGGCCCCCGGACAGGTCGTTGGCGGACTCGCCGAGGACTGTGTCGTAGCCTTCAGGCAGGGCACGGATGAAACTGTCAGCCTGGGCGAGGACGGCAACGGCCTCGATTTCCTCGTCGGTGGCGTCGAGACGGCCGAACCGGATGTTTTCCCGCACCGTGGTGCCGAACAGGACGGAATCCTGGAGCAGGATTGAGACGTGTGATCGGACCGAAGCGATCGTCACATCCCGCAGGTCCTTGCCGCCGAGGCTGACGCTCCCCTTCCATGGGTCCACCATCCGAAGGACCATGCTGGCCAAGGTGGATTTTCCGGCGCCCGAGGGCCCCAGCAAGGCGCAGTGTTGCCCCGCCGGTATGGTCAGGTTGATCCCCTTCAGCACGGTGGTTCCGTCTATGTGCCCGGCCCAGACGTCGTCAAAGACGATGTCCGGATGCGGGCAGTCCAGGGCGATGGCGTGGGGTGCTTCGGGCAGGTCGCTCTGGGCCTCCAGAAGGTCGGCCACCCGTTCCCCGGAGGCCGTCGCACGGGCTACCCGGCTGGTGTACCGGGCCACATCCTTCAGCGGCCTCATTCCGGTCTTGAGGTAGAAGAGGAAAACGACGAGGTCCCCGGGCGTCATTGCCTGCTGCATCACCCGCCACCCGCCGGCGGCCAGGACCACCGCCGTCGCGATCCCTATCAGGACATCGGTTTTCCGCTGGAGGCTGGCGGCCAGCCGGAGCGCGACGACGCCGGAACCCAGTGCGGCCTGGTTGCTTTTGCGGAACCCGGAGCTGATGGTGTCTTCAAGCCCGTACGCCTGGACTTCCCGCATGGCTCCCAGGGTCTGTGCGGCGGTGGTAGCCAGCGCGCTCTCCCCTTTGCGCGACTTGCGGGCCGCCGAGGTGATCGAGCCGGAGCTCTTGCGGGATAGAAGGACGAAAACGCCGATGGCAAGGAGAGTCACGAGGGCGATCAAGGGATCGAGCCAGATCATAAGGAAAGACATGGCAATCAGCGACACGGTGTTGCCGATGAGGGGCAGTCCTGCGGTGACTGCCACTTCCTGCAGCCGCGATACGTCTCCCACGAGACGCTGGACGGTATCGCCTGTTGATGCATGGCTGTGGTGCCGCATCGACAGGCTCTGCACATGACGGAAGGTCCGGGCGCGCAACTCTGACGAGATCCGGGTTCCCACGAGGGCGAACGAAATCGCCGAAAAGTAGCCTGCGATCGCCCGGATAACACTGATGGCGACCACTGCGCCGGCGCAGAGAAGCAGGAGCTCGGGGCTCGCCTGCACACTGAACGGGGTCTTGCGCACGGTGGCGCCGAGTGAGTGCGAGACGGCGTCGAGGACTACTTTCACCGGCCACGGTTCAAGAAGCCGGAGGAGCACCTCGGCCGCCATGGTGATAAACCCCCACGTGATGAGCACCCTGTGCCCGTGCAGGTGGGGACGGATGCAACGCAAAGTCCGCCGCAGCGGGGATGGTGCCGTTGGCGCCTTGGCCGCGGGCCTTCGCCAGAAGGTCCGCCAGCTCCGTCGTCGTGACTGCTGGGCTGGCGTGGTCATTGGGCGGCGACCCTTCGGACGGGTGGCAGTGAGCGGGTGATGCGCGTGAGCACACCGTCCCAGCTGAATCGCTGCACGGCTTCTGCCCGTGCCGAAGCCCCGAGCCGTTCCCGCAGGTCGGAATCCCGGGCGAGCCGGGCGAGGGCCTCAGCCACGGCGGCAGGCTCCCCGGGCAGCACGAGGATGCCGGTGCGCCCGTGCTCCAGGATGGACGGGATCTGGCCCACGGCGCTCGCGATGATCGGCAGCGCGGCCGCCATGTATTCGTAGACCTTGAGCGGGGAGAAGTAGTCGTCCTGTCCTTCGACCCCAGCCGGGTACGGGGCAGCCGCGGCGTCGGCAGCGTCGAGCAGCCCGGGCACGGCGTCGGGCGACACCGCACCGGTGAATTCGGCCTCCACGCCGAGCCTGGCGGCGAGCAGTTCAAGGTCCTCCCGGCCAGGGCCGTCACCGACCACGAGCACACGCCAGCAGCGTGCGGGGTCCGTTGTCTGCGCGTTGGCCAGGGCAACACCGTGCAGCAGGCCAGGTACACCGTGCCAGGGCTTGAGCGTACCGACAAAGGCAACTGTAAGGCGGTCCGGGTTGCGCCTGCCGGGCCGGCGGGGCGTGATCCGGTGGATGTTGACGCCGTTGGGCACCAACACCGTCCGGGCGGTTGGAACCCGCTCCCGCACCCAGCGGACCACCGGTTCCGAGACACAGGCGACGACGTCGGCAGTTCCGGCATTGCGCCGCAGTACGGTTTCGACTTTCCTGACGTCCACCAACTGGCGGTACCGCTGCTGTTCTTCGATCAGCGGGGCATTGACTTCGAGCACTGATGGGACGTCCAGCACGGGGGCGAGCACGGACAGCGCCGGACTGAACAGCGAATAGCGTTCGTACACCAGGCCGCAGCCGCGGTGGAGCACCTCGTCGGCGAGGGCCAGTGCGGCATTCTCATTGGCCTGTTCCCGGGCGGCACCCGCCGGGGCAGGCTCCGGCGGCACCTCCACGACCTCGAGATCGACCAGATCGGCAGGCTGGTCCTTGCCGCGGCGGGTGCAGTAGACCGTGACGTCGGAACCGGACCCGCGCCACGCCCGGACGATTTCCTGGACATGGACCGAGGAGCCCTTGGTCCCGAAGACGGGCACTCCGGGATCTGCACAGAGATAGGCCACGCGCGTCATGCGACTTGTCTCTCCGGGCGGCAGAGGGCACGGAGCAGCCCCGCCTGGCGGCGGACGTCGTAGTCCTCCTCGACCAGCGCGCGGGCGTTGCGGGCCAGGGCTACCCTGTCGGTGCCGGGGGAAGCGAGGGTATGGATGCCGCGGGCCAGCGCATGGGGATTTGCCGGCCGGACCAGTACCCCGGTGGAGCCGTTGCGGATGGCTTCCGGTATTCCGGTGACGGAGGTGCTGACGCAGGGGACTCCGGTGGCCATGGCTTCGAGCAGAACGGTGGGCATGCCGTCGGCGTTGCCGTCGGCACCCACAACGCAGGGGGCCACGAAGACATCGGCCGAGTCGAGCAGTTCGTGGATCTGGTCCTGGGTCTGGGGCCCGAGCAGGTGGACGTTGTTCTGCAGCCGCAGCTGGTCGATGCTGGCCTCGAGTTCCTCGGCCATGATGCCGGTACCTGCGATGCGCAGCTCCAGTTTGACGCCCTGGCCCAGGAGTTCGGCTGCGGCCGGGAGCAGATGCTGGAAGCCTTTCTTCTCCACCAGCCGACCCACCGCTGCGAGGCGGAGCGGGGTTTCGAGCGGGCGGGGGTCGCGGTATGGGAAGCGCTCCAGCTCCAGTCCGTTGCGGACCAGATGCAGCCGCGAAGTGACGGCCGGGAAGCGGCGGCGCAGGTAGCGCAGGTTGAACCCGCTGATGGTCACGGCGTGGTGCGCCTGTTGGAGCTTCAGCTGGAGGTCATCGTCGCGGACCGATTCGTGGAAGATGTCCACGGCATGGGCGGTGAACGAGAAGGGGATGCCGGTGATCGCCGAGGCAAGCCGCCCCACCGTAGTGGCGCCGGAGGCGAAGTGGACGTGCATGTGCCGTATGTTCCTGCCCTGCAGCACGGTGGCCAGGTTGATGGCCTGGACGGCGTCGTCGGCGGCGGCGGCGGCGAGTTCACCAAGATTCCGCCCCAGCGCGGGCGTAAGTCCGGCCGCCACTGCCGCCTGCAGGCTCTCCCACAGGGCAACGGTCTTGATCGGCCGGTCGATGTAGGTCACCGGCGCCTGGACCCGGGCGAGCTCAGGGTGGAACCGGGCATCGGTGGTAGGCCGCAGGGAGAAGATCTCGATCCGGTCCCCGGCGGCTTCGCGTGCCAGGATCTCGGAAACGATGAACGTCTCCGAGAACCGCGGATACACCTTCAGGACGTACGCCGTCCCCGGTTCAGACGGCAACACGGGCAGCACTTCCCTTCGCCGCTACTGGAACCTCAACGGTGCTTGCTGCCGCTTCGTCCATGGCGGCGCCGGCGGCCACTGCGGACTGCAGCAAGCCGGCCGCCAGTTGCGGCACGCGGATCAGCCCATCAAGGACCGCCCGCCGGCGGTCCACTGTGGTGCCTTGCCGCGTGGCCAGCCATTCGGCCAGGATTTCGGGGGTCAGCGTCTCGATCTCGTGCTGTTCCAAATAGCCGGCAACGGCAAGGGAACGCGCCCGGATCCGCTGTTCGGCCCGGAACTCGGTACGGGGGACGATGAGGGCGGGGACGCTGGTACTCATGATCTCGCACACCGTGTTGTAGCCGCCCATCGCAACCACGGCGGACGCATGACGGAGGTGGAAGACGACGTCGTCCAGGGCCGGAACCACCCTCACCCCGGGGCGCGCGTGGCGAATGAGGTCCTCGTACTCCTTGGTGGGCATCTGGGGTCCGGCTACGACGAGGTGGCCCAGCCCGGCCGGGAGCGGGGCCGCGACGGCAATGCGGGCCAGCGCATGGCCGTCTGAACCGCCGCCCACCGTGGTCATGACATAGGGGCCGTCCATGCAGCTGGTGCCGGAGAGCGAGGGGCGGCCTGCGGCGAGGTAACCGGTGTACCGGATGAGTTTGCGCAGCGAGAACGGGATCTCCCCGGTAGCCAACGGATCGTGAATGGCGGAGTCGCCGTAAACCCAGATGGCGTCGAAGAGGGACTTGACGGTCCGCGCCCCACCGAACCGGGCCCACTCGCTGAAGGCGGGGCCCGGGGCGTCCAGGACTTCCCGCAGGCCCAGCACCACGCGCACGGGGCCGGCGGCACGGGCATGCCGCAGGGCGCCCTCCAATTCCCGGTGGACGCCGGTGGCATGACGGTCCACGATCACCAGGTCCGGGCGGAAGCCAGCGAGCACCCCCTGCAATAGCCTGGAACGTAAGGACACGAGCTCAGCCATCGGCAGGCTGAGATTGCGTGGCAGGTAGCCCGCCGGGCTCTTCCCAATGCCGGGCAGCAACACCCAGTCCCAGCCCTCCGGTGCCGGGAAGCCGGGGGCGTGCGAGGTGCCAGTGATGAGGATACCGGTGACGGGGCGGCCGGTCAGCCCCGGGAGCTGGTTGGCGAGCGCGTGTGCCAACACCAGATTCCGTCGCACGTGGCCCAAGCCCACTGAGTCGTGTGAGTAAAACACTATCCGCAGTGGCTCCACGGCGATCCTCCCCGCTTCTTCTTAGCTACAGCTTGGGGCCGCAGGGTGAGGAATCGATGAGGGGAAGATTAATGATTCTTCATTAATAGCCCGGTGGCGGCTTAGAGCCGTGCGCCGACAGACTGCAGCGGGATCCGGATCATAAAGCGGGATCCATGGCCGTACTCGGATTCGACGCCGGCGTTCCCGCCGTGCGCTTCGGCGATGGCGGTGACGATCGCCAGGCCGAGTCCGGATCCCTCCTGTCCGCGGCCGGGGTGGGCGCGGCCGAACCGCTCGAAGATCCGCTGCTGGTCCTCTGGAGCGATTCCCGTCCCGGTATCGCGCACCCACAGCAGCAGCGTGTCTGCTTCGGGCAGCGGCGAGCCGTCCGGCGCCGTCGAGCTCTCCAGCCGGCTGCCGAGGGCGATCGTGGAGGAGGGCCCGGTGTATTTGACCGCGTTGGCGGCCAGCTGGACCAGGGCCTGGGTGAGCCGCTGGGGGTCCGCTTCCAGCACGGCATCGGCTGTCTCGTCCAGCTTCCAGCGGCGGTCCGCGAGGACATGGACCTTCTCCATCACCTGATGGAGGAAATCGGGGAACCGGACGGGCTGCTTCCTGAGGAAGTCGGGGCGGCCGGCATTGGCCAGCAGGAGCAGGTCGTCCACGAGGCGCTGCATCCGGTCCACTTCTTCGAGCAGCACGTCCCGGGTGGCGGTCACATCGCCGGGATCGTCCACGGATACGAGTTCCAGGTGACCGCGGAGGATCGTCAGCGGGGTCCGCAGCTCATGGCCCGCGTCGTCCAGGAACTTCTGCTGCTGCTGCGCGCCCTCGTCCAGCCGTTCCAGCATGGTATTGAAGGTTTTCATGAGCAGCGTGACGTCGTCTGCACCGTTGCGGACTTCCACCCGTTGTGTCATGTCCTCGGGGCTGACAACCTGGGTGGCTTCGCGCAGCCGGCGCAACGGGTACAGCAGCCTGCCGGCCACTGTGCCTCCGAGAACGGCGGCGGCGAGCAGGGTACCGGCGGCCACCAAGACGTAGGTGTGGATTGAGGACACGAGGTGTTCCTGCAGGTCCGCGGTGTCCCGTCCGACCAACAGGTAGGTCACCGGTCCGGGCGGTCCCTTCACCGGCACCACGACGGCCCGGAACGGCCGCCCTTGCACGCTGAAGTCACCGAAGGCTGCATCGCCAGCACCTGTCAAGGCCACGGCTACGCCGTGCATGTCCTCCTTGAGGAGGTTCTCGTCGGGGCTGCCGTCCACGGTCCATTCGACCTTCCCGTCGGTGATGCCGGCCATCACCTCGTTGCTGCGCGGCTCGATGTCCTCGGCGGCCTCGTGGAGCCCGTGTTCGAGGGCCTCGCGGTCCGACCGCTCTTTGCTCGGTACCAGCTTGACCACGGCGTGGGCCTTGTCCAGGAGCGCCTGCTCCACCCTGGCATCGGAGTCCTGGAACTGGGTAGCAAAGGTGATGAGCCCGGCGACCACCAGCCCTGCGAGCATCATGAGCAGCATTGCCGCCACCACGCGGAAGCGAACCGAATGTGCCCGGGCACTCCAACCGGCCCGCTCCGGATCGCCGCCGGGCGGTGGAACAGGCGGTGAGTGCCGCGCGGCACGGGCGCTTTCCCGCAGCCGGCTCAAGGTGGCGGTCACGGCGTCTTCTCCTTTCTAGCCGAGGCGGTATCCGGCGCCGCGGGTGGTGACAATGTGGTCGGCGCCCAGCTTCATCCGTATCTGGCGCACGTACACATCCACCACATTGGATGTGCCGTCGAAGTCGTAGCCCCACACCCGGCTCAGGAGTTGTTGCCGGCTCAGGACCTGCCCCGGGTGGAGCAGGAACATC
>JAODMA010000095.1 GCA_025464545.1 Arthrobacter sp.
CTGTTTCGAGCAGTGCTGCGGGGGCACCGGAGGCGAACATGATGGCGCGACCGCGGGGGAATGATGCGAGGCCGGAGACGTCGAGGGTGCGTTCTTTGCGGTCGTTGTCGTAGTTGTAGGAGACGCCCTGCCTGGAGCGGCTTTTGGTCATGTTGGAGTACCGGTATTCCCCGACGAGTTGGGCGACTTCGTTGAGGAATTCGGCTTCGGCGACGCCGCCGCCGTAGACCTTGATGTTGGAGGCGGACCAGAGTTTACGCATGCCTTCCCGGCCCCAGACTTCCACGCCTTGTGACCACGATTGGAGGATGGTCATCAGGACGATGCCGCGGGAGCCGTAGTGGCTGTAAAGGTTCGGGAGCTCTCGCCAGCGGCAGACGTTTGCTGCTTCGTCGAGGACGCCGACCATGGGGGTTTGAAGGCGGCCGCCGCGGGAGTGGACGGCGAGTTCTTCGGCCGCTTCTACGGACGCCACGGTCAGGGCGGTAACGAGGGGGTCGGCGGTGCCTTTGCCTTCTTTGGAGAGGCTGTACAGGGTGCCCTTGGATCGGACGAACTTGGCCGGGTCGAACTGCGGCCGGTCATCGCCCGGGCCCTGCGGGGTGACCCACCGGGAGACTTGCCGGTTGGTCAGGCAGGACGCCATCTGCAGGGCGGTTCCGTAGATGCCGCCGCGTTGTTTGTCGTGAAGGTTGATCACGCCCTGGACGGCGTTTCCGGTCTGGACAAAGCCGTTGTCCATCAGGATCGGCACGGCCGCGTCGTCGGTGGGGTCGGTCAGCCAGGTGTGGACCTGGGTGATGGGAAGGTCAGCCAGGGCTGCCGCGAGCAGCAGGCCGGCCAGCAGGTCCTGCCCGGCAGCGTCGAAGTACGCGTCTGTCTGGGCTCCCGGCCCGCGTGAACCGGAGGCGAAGTGGTCAGCGAGGCGGGCGGCCCGGACTTCGTCGGTGACGTAGGACAGCGGGTTCCACCACCAGACGGGTTCTTCAAGGGCGACGGCCTGCGGGTCAAAGACCCACACCGGCCCGTCAACAGCACGGACGTCCCGGGTGCCGTCCGCGATGTCGCGCTTGTTCGAGGTGACCAGGGCAGCGCCGGGCGCGGACAGGATAGCGGGGATGGCACGCGAGGGTCTGCCCGGTCGATGATGCCTTCACAGGCCCGCATCGGGTACCAGAACTCGTCCTGCACGGCGAGGTAGCCGCCCCAATGAACGGTCATGCCGGGACAGTTCCCAGTGCGCGTCAATGGCGGAGAAGCCGATGTTCCACGTTGCCAGCATCGCGGCGGAGAGCAGTTTGGTGTTCGACGCCGGGATGGAGGAGGTGTCGAAGCAGAAACCTCCGGGGTTTCCCACCGCCCGCGCCTTGGGCGTCTGGGGCGGGGATGGAACAGTGGGCGCCGCCGCCGCGGCCGCCGTCGAGCATTCCCTCCCGCTCCTGGTCCTGCCCGGTGGGACGCTCAACCATTTCGCACGCGACGCCGGAATCCCCAATCTGACGGCCGCCGTCCAGGCGGCGTCGCGCGGCCAGGCGGCCCGCGCGGACCTCGGCCTCGTGACCGTCCAGCGCGGGCTTCCGGACAATCCCGAAGTGCTCCACCTGGCCATGCTCAACACCGCAAGCATTGGCCTGTATCCGGACATCGTCAGGCGCCGGGAACTGCTCCAGCCGGCCCTGGGCAAACCCCTTGCCGGCGTTGTTGCGATGTTCCGGACCTTCGCGGCCGGAACACCCACCACCCTGATCGTCGACGGCGCGCGGCACAAGCTGTGGATTTTGTACATCGGCCGCGGACGGTACTACCCGCGCGACCATGCGCCACTGGTCCGCCCCGTCCTGGACGACGGGATCTTCGACCTCAGGATGATTACGGCGGACGAGTCCTTTGCCCGGCTCCGGCTTCTGTGGTCCGTGCTGACCGGGACGGTCGCAACCTCCCGGATCACCCATCTCAGCGAAAGCGGCAGCATCCGGGTGGAGCCGGGCGACACGACCATGGTGCTGGCGGTGGACGGGGAAGTGATGCCTGGCGTCCGCAGCGTTGACTTCTCCGTCCTGCGCGGTGCCCTTACCTACTACTCGCCCGCTTGAGCACCTTGTAGTCATCCTCCCGGACTACCCTGATTCGACCCTGAATCATCCCTGAGACCGGCGAAAACGGCTCTTCACCTCGGTAGCGTGGGGTCTGAACCAAACCCCACCGCTACCAAAGGAACGCTTCCATGATCGAAGCACGAGGCCTGACGAAGGTTTACGGCGACAAGACTGCCGTCGCCGGTGTCAATTTCACAGTAGAAGCCGGCCGGGTCACCGGCTTCCTGGGCCCGAACGGGGCCGGCAAATCAACCACCATGCGGATGATCATGGGACTGGACCGGCCGACGTCGGGCACCGTGACCGTCAACGGCGCTCCGTTCGCGCGGCACGCCGCTCCGCTGCGCGGCGTAGGCGCACTCCTGGACGCCAAAGCCGTCCACACCAGCCGCTCCGCCTACAACCACCTCCTGGCCATGGCCGCCACGCACAGCATCGCCAAGAAGCGCGTGCACGAGGTCATCGAAATGACCGGACTGGCCGACGTGGCGAAGAAGAAGGTCAAGGGCTTCTCCCTCGGCATGGGCCAGCGGCTGGGCATCGCCGCGGCACTCCTCGGTGATCCGCAGACAATCATCCTGGACGAGCCCGTCAACGGCCTCGACCCGGAAGGGGTCCTCTGGGTCCGCAACCTGGTGAAATACCTGGCCTCCGAGGGACGCACCGTGTTCCTCTCCAGCCACCTGATGAGCGAGATGGCGGTTACGGCCGACCACCTGATCGTGATCGGCCGGGGCCGGATCATCGCCGACGCCCCGATCCAGGAGATAATCACCGGCAAAGGACAGAGCCGCACCCGCGTCCGCAGCGACCAGCCGGACCAGCTCATGCACCTGCTCGCCGGTACCGGCGTCTCCGTGGAGCTGCAGGAGAACGAACTGCTCGAGGTCACGGGCCTTGACCCGCGGCGGATCGCCCGGATCGCGCTCGAAAGCCACGTCCTCATCTACGAACTCACCCCGCTGCAGGCCAGCCTCGAGGAGGCCTACATGGAGCTGACCAAGGATGAAGTCGAATACCACTCGCTGATCACCACGGGTGCCGACGCCCCCGTCCAGTCCGGAGGCAACTAACAATGAGCTCAACTCCAACAACCCTCGAATCCACACCCTCCCCCCGCGGTGCCCATGCCGGACGCGGGGCCGGCGACGCCGTTGCCGGCAAGATGTCCGGCAACGGTACGAGTCCCGGACCGGGACCGTCCTTCCTCAGGGTGCTGAACTCCGAATTCATCAAGTTCCGCACCCTGCTTTCCACGCTGATCCTGCTCGGTTCCACTGTCCTGGTCGTGGTGGGCTTCGGTGCCCTCTCCGCGTGGGGCACCGGGCAGTTCTCCGAGGCCGCTTCGACCGACCCGCAGGCGGCTGCCGCGTTCGCCTCCCAGGGCGGGGATCTCGCCGTCGGCGTCCCCACTTCCGGTATTGCCTTCGCCCAGCTGATCCTTGGCTCGCTTGGCGTGCTGCTGATGAGCTCGGAGTTCACCACCGGCATGGCCCGTTCCACCTTCGCCGCCGTGCCGCGGCGGACACCTGCATTTGCCGCGAAGCTCCTTGTGGTCATGGTGACTGCCTTTGTCCTGACCGCAATTTCCGTGTTGCTTGCGGGCCTGGTGTCGCTGCCGATCCTGGACAACTACGGTCTTAAACTCGACCTCGCCAGCTCCCAGTCGGTCAAACTTCTGCTGGTCAACAGCCTCTACGTGGCAGCAGTGGCCGCGATCGGGATGTCCTTGGGTGCATTGATCCGCAACTCGGCGGGCGGCATCATGAGCCTCGTGGGTCTGTTCTTCGTGGCACCGATCGCGTTCCAGCTGATCCCCGGCGACTTCTTCGTGGAGGCCCGGAAGTATCTCCCGGGCAATACCGTGGAACCGCTGACCGCCGTGCAGCACGTCCCGGACACCCTCGAATTCTGGCCGGCCGCCCTGGTCCTGGGTGCCTGGGTGGTCTTCCCGCTGCTCCTTGCCGCGTTCCTGCTGAAGAAGCGCGACGTCTAGGCCCGCGGGCTGCACCGTCTAGGCTCGGGGAATGATCGACGCAGTCTCAGTGAAGGACGCGCCGGCCGGCCAGGCTGACGCGTCCTTCGCCGAAATCACCGCCCGCCGCCGCGGCCGGCTCCGGCGCTACCTGTTCCAGCACCCCCGCGTCATGGACGCCGTCGTGGTGCTGTGCTACCTGATCCTGGTCACGCCCACCGCGGTGGAGTCCGTGCTCGACGGGGCGTGGCCGGCCGCTGTGCTGCTCGCGGCTGCCGCCGGCGCCTTGCTTTTCCGACGGGCCTGCCCGGTGCGCGTGGTGGCCGCGGTGGCGGCGGTCGAGGTAGCGGTCACCCTGATGCATCCCTGGGGATCGAACGTCTCGGCGGGGCTGTGGTTTTCGCTCTACGCCGTCGCCGTTGTCCGCGCGCGGCGCTTCGCCATCATCACGCTCTCGGCCGCCACCGCTCCGCTGGCGCTCGTGTACGTCCTCCTGGCGGTGGGTCCGCTGGACGGTCGGCTGCCGGACACCGCGGTGAGCACGCCAGAGAACTTCCAGCTCATCGCCAGCATCGCGGCAGGCATCAGCATCACGCTGTCCAACGTCATTGCCACCGGGATCGGCATCTCGGTCAGGCAACGGCGGGAGCACGAACACGAGATCGCGGCCTGGGCCGAAAGGTCCGCGCGGCTGGGCTCGGCCAACGAACGCAACCGGATTGCCCGCGAAATGCACGACGTCGTGGCGCACTCGCTGACGGTGATGATCAGCCTCTCGGACGGGGCCGCCGTCGTAGCTAAAAAGGACCCGGGGCGGGCCGCCGACGTGCTTGGCGAACTGTCCCGCACCGGACGCACTGCACTGGCGGACATGCGGCGGGTGCTGGGAGTGCTGCGCGATGACTCGGCCGGATATGCCCCGCGGGAGCCGCTGGTGGCCGGTGACAACCTGGCCAAGCTGTTCGAGGGATTCCGCACCGCCGGCCTGCCGCTGCACTATACGCACACCGGCCCCTCCCTTCCGGAGGACGCGGCGTTCCAGCTGACCGTGTACCGCATCGTGCAGGAATCACTGACCAACGTGCTGCGCTACGGCCGCGCGCTGGGTCGGGTCGAGGTCGGTATTGTGCGCGACGGCAGCACCGTCACGATCGACGTGTCCGACGACGGCAGAGGCACCATCGGGGCCGGCGCCTCCGTGGGCACCGGCCAGGGCCTGACCGGAATGCGCGAACGCGCCCGGATCTACGCAGGCAGCGTGGAGGCCGGGCGCAGCGCGGACGGCGGCTGGCGCGTGCACGCGGTGCTGAACTGCAACGGGGGACTTGAAAAATGACGCAAGGGGAATCAATGCCCGAATCCGAACCGATCCGCGTACTGCTGGTCGATGACCAGCCGCTGCTCCGGATGGGCTTCCGCCTGATCCTGGAAGGCGAGGAGGACCTGGTCATTGTGGGCGAAGCGTCTGACGGCGCCGAAGCGGTACGGCGGGTCCGGGAGCTGAGCCCCGACGTCGTGCTGATGGACGTGCGGATGCCGGTCCTGGACGGGATCGAGGCGACGCGCGCCATCACCGCCTCTGGATCCTGCGCCAAGGTCATCATCCTCACGACCTTCGACCTGGACGAGTACGCCTTTGCCGGGCTGCAGGCGGGCGCCTCCGCGTTCCTGCTCAAGGACGTGGCGCCGGCCGAACTCATCAGCGCGGTCCGGGTAGTAGCCAGCGGGGACGCCGTGGTGGCGCCGCGGATCACCCAGCGGCTCCTCGAGACCTACGTCCGTGGGGCCGGCCCGACCGGGGGAGCGACCGGGGCGGGCGCTGCCGCCGGTGCGTTCCAGACCGCCGGGGCGGGCGCTGCAGCCGAAGGGGCACCGGGCAGCCAGGTCGGACCGGGCGCAGGAGTGCGGGCGGGCAAGGACCCGCTGCTGGAAGACCTGACCCCGCGCGAGACGGAAATGCTTGAGGCTATGGCCGAGGGACTCTCGAACGCGGAGATTGCGCACCGCTACTTCCTTTCGGAAGCTACCGTCAAAACGCATGTGCGGCGTATCCTTACCAAGCTGCATCTGCGCGACCGCGTGCAGGCTGTGGTGTATGCCTACGAAACCGGCCTCGTGGTGCCGAGCAATCCGGATTACTGAGGGGACCTGCCGGACCCTGTGGTTTCAGGCACCTAACCGAATTCCCCATAAGGCAACTTCCGTTGCCGGTGTGCCTTCTTGTTGGAGTCCCGCCCGGTTTGCCGGTGCGTCATCTGTGGCTCTGCACAGGACGCGGACGGACGGCCCGGTCTAGGGTGAAACGACACTGTGGCCCGCCGCACATCATGTCCGGCATCAGTAACGTACAACATCCCCCACTAAGGACGGCGCTTTATGCAGGCTGACCAGCAACTCTCGAAATCCCTCAAGCCCCGGCATCTTTCCATGATCGCCATCGCCGGCGTGATCGGCGCCGGACTCTTTGTCGGCTCCGGCGCCGCAATCCAGCAGGCCGGTCCCGGCATCCTCCTTGCCTACATGGCAGCGGGACTCGTGGTCATCCTGGTCATGCGCATGCTCGGCGAAATGGCCGCAGCCAACCCGGAAACCGGCTCCTTCTCCACCTACGCGGACAAAGCCCTCGGCCGCTGGGCCGGCTTCAGCATCGGCTGGCTCTATGCGTGGTTCTGGATCATCGTGCTCGGCATCGAGGCCACGGCGGGAGCCGCCATCATGCACCGCTGGGTTCCGGGCATCGACCAGTGGGTCTGGGCCCTCATCCTCATGGTCCTGCTCACCCTGACAAACCTGGGATCAGTGAAGTCCTTCGGTGAGTTCGAATTCTGGTTCGCCTCCATCAAAGTGACGGCGATCGTGCTGTTCCTGCTCTTCGGTGTGGCCGCCATCCTCGGCTTGGTTCCCGGCGTCCCCGCCCCGGGACTCAGTAACCTGGTCGACAACGGCGGCTTCCTCCCCAACGGTCCCGGTGCGGTGTTGGCGGGCATCCTGGTAGTCGTCTTCTCGTTCTTCGGCGCCGAGATCGCGACGATCGCCGCCGGCGAATCCGAAAACCCGGTCGACGCCGTGAAGAAGGCAGTGAAGTCCACCGTCTGGCGCATCCTGGTCTTCTACATCGGCTCCATCGCCGTCGTGGTGACCCTGCTGCCGTGGAACTCCGCCTCGGTGGCCAAGAGCCCCTACGTTGCCGTGATCGAACTCTTCGGCATCCCCGGCGCCGGCACCATCATGGACATCGTGGTGCTGACCTCCGTGCTGTCCTGCCTGAACTCCGGCCTCTACACGGCCAGCCGGATGCTCTTCTCGCTCTCCCGCCGCGGCGACGCACCCAAGTCCTGGATGCGGATCTCCAAGCGCGGCGTCCCAGCGGCGGCAGTCCTTGCCTCCACGGTGGTCGGCTTCGTTACGGTGGGCCTGAACTACATCGCCCCGGGCACGGTGTTCCTGTTCCTGGTCAACACCTCCGGCGCAATCGCATTGTTCGTCTGGCTGGTCATTGCCGGCTCGCAGCTGATCCTGCGCCGCCGAATGGGCGCCGCAGCCAAGGGTCTGCAGCTGAAGATGTGGCTATTCCCCTACCTGACCTGGGTGGCCATCGTCAGCATCGTCGCCCTGCTGGTCGGAATGGTGATCCTGGAAACCACCCGGGAATCGCTGCTGCTATCGCTCGCCCTCGCGGCCGTCGTCGTAGGCATCGGCCTGTGGCGCTACCGGAAGCAGGGCGGGACATCCACGGGAGCGCCCTCAGGAGTTCCGGCCGAGGAAGCGACCATCGGCGCGGGAACGGCCTCGTAGGGACTCCTGGCCCCCGTGCCCTCGTAGGGACTCCTGGCCTGGCCCCCGTGCCCCGGCCCGGAATGGCCCGCTTTCCCGCCCCCGGGACATGCCCAGCTCTGGTACCCAGGAATGGACATAGTGCCACTATGTCCATCCTTCGGTGCCAGGGGTGGGCACGTCCCGGTGCAAGCGTGGGGCATGTCCAGTCCGCCGGGTGTGGGGCGGAGCATGCACCGAGGCCGGCCGTGGGGCATGTCCAGTCCTCGGCCTGAGGGGAGAGCATGTCCGCCCGGGCCGCCGGAGATCCGGCTCCCCCTGCCAGGAGCACAGCGTTTCCACAGGAACGGCCTAGTGCTGGCATAGCGGCCTGGGGTTACATGGACCCATGACCACGCCAATCCGGCCCCCGCAAGAGCCGCACCCCGACCACGACCGCGGCCTGGAATTCGATCTCTCCACACTGCTGAGCCGCCGCCGCTCCCTGGGCATGTTCCTCGGGGCCGGCGCGGCTGCGGCGCTGGCGGCCTGCACCCCGGGCGGATCGACGGGATCCGCCGGCTCTGCGACGGCAACCTCGACGCCGACTGGCTCCGCGGGCAGCGCTGGCACGACGGCAACCTCGACGCCGTCGGCCTCCGCGTCGCCCACACTGACCCGGGCAATCGCCGAGTGCGGCGTCGAGATCCCCGAAGAAACCGCCGGACCGTTCCCCGGGGACGGGTCCAACGGTCCCAACGCGCTGTCGGCCTCCGGCGTCGTCCGGCAGGACATCACCGCCAGCTTCGGAACCTCGACCTCCACCGCCGAGGGCGTACCCCTGACCGTCACGCTGACCCTGCTCGACAACGCTAACGGCTGTACCCCGCTGGCTGGTGCCGCCGTCTATGCCTGGCACTGCGACCGCGAGGGCAGGTACTCCATGTACGACTCCGGCCTCAGGAACGAGAACTACCTCCGCGGCGTCCAGGAGGCCGACGCCAACGGCCAGGTCACCTTCAAGACCATCTACCCCGGCGCGTACAGCGGCCGCTGGCCGCACATCCACTTCGAGGTCTTCGAATCCATGAGCAACGCCACGACGGCGGGACAGGTCCTCGCCGTCTCGCAGATCGCGCTGACGGACGCGGCCTGCAGGGAGGTCTACGCCTCGGCCGGGTACGAGTCCAGCGCTCGGAACTTCCCGCGCACCACGCTCAAGTCCGACAACGTCTTCGGCGACGACGGCGGCATCTACCAACTCGCCACCATGGCAGGGTCGCTGTCCGCGGGCTACGCGGCCGCGCTCAACGTCACGGTCTAGCCGCCGGCCGCGGTACCGTAGTGCCCGCCTGGGTCGGGCGTCCCGGCCCGGCCACGGCGCTAGACTCGGTGCCATGCCCTCCCACGCCAGTGCCGCCGCCCACATCCAGGACCTCGGCGCGTACGTCTCCGCATCGCCGTCCAGCTTCCACGCCGTCCACGAGGCCGCCCGCCGGCTGGACGCTGCGGGGTTCACCGCCCTGGACGAACTGCAGCCGTGGGACGACCCCGCAGAACCGACCGGCAAGCACTACGTGATCCGCGACGGTGCCCTGATCGCCTGGAGAAGGCCCAAAGGAGCCGGTCCCACCACAGGCTTCAACATCCTGGGCGCGCACACCGATTCGCCGTCGTTCAAACTCAAGCCCAAACCCACCACCGGAAAGTCGGGTTGGCTGCAGGCCGGCGTCGAGGTCTACGGCGGACCGCTGCTCAACTCCTGGCTGGACCGGGAACTTCAGCTCGCCGGGCGGCTCGTGATGCTCGACGGCACCCAGTACCTCACCGCCACCGGGCCGCTGCTCCGCTTCCCCCAGCTGGCCATCCACCTTGACCGCGCCGTGAACGAGGGCCTGGTGTTGGACAAGCAGCAGCACATGAACCCGGTCTTTGGCCTTGGGGACCCGGACGGTGAAGACCTGCTGGCGTTGCTCGCCGACCGCGCCGAGGCCGAAAATGTCGACCCGGCGAAGATCGGCGGCTACGACGTCGTGATCGCGGATACCCAGGCGCCCGCCGTCTTCGGAGCGAAGAAAGAGTTTTTCGCCTCCGGCCGGCTGGACAACCTCTCCGCCACGCACGCCGGGCTTGAGGCCTTGATCGCCCATGCCCAGGCTCCGCTGCCGGCCGGAACCCCGATCGCAGTCCTGGCCGCCTTCGACCACGAGGAAATCGGCTCAGCCTCCCGCTCCGGTGCCTGCGGACCCGTGCTGGAGGATGTCCTGGTGCGCATCTCCGACGGACTCGGCGCCTCGGCGAGCCAGCGGCGGCAGGCTTTTGCCGCGTCGTTCTGCGTCTCGGCCGACGCCGGCCACGCCGTCCACCCCAACTACCCCGAGCGGCACGACCCGGCCAACCGGCCGGCCCTGAACGGCGGCCCGCTGCTGAAGATTAACGCGAACCAGCGCTACGCCACGGACGCCGCCGGCGCAGCCCTCTGGGCGCGGCTGTGCACCGACGCCCGCATCCCGTACCAGGAGTTCGTCTCCAACAACGTGATGCCCTGCGGCTCCACGATCGGCCCGCTGACCGCCACCCGCCTGGGGATCAGGACGGTCGACGTCGGCGTGCCCCTGCTGTCGATGCACTCGGCGCGGGAGTTGTGCGGGGTCGAGGACCCTTACCGGCTGGCCCGGGTAACCGAGCGTTTCTTCCGAACGGCGGCATAGGTCCCCCGGACTAGGAGGCGAGCCCGATCACCAGGTTGATAGTGGCCGCCAGGATGACGGTGCCGAAGAGGTAGGACAGCAGGCTGTGCTTGAGGGCCTCGGCACGGATGCCATGATTCTGCAGGGCGGTGTCCGAGACCTGATAGGTCATGCCGAGGCTCGTGGCCAGGTAGGCGAAGTCGGTGTACTGCGGGGGCTCCCTCTGGTTGAAGTCGATCCCGCCTACGTCGGTGCCGGCTTTGGGGCCGGTGCTGTAGAACAGCTGGGCATAGCGCAGGGTGAAGAGTGTCTGGACCAGCAGCCAGGACAGCGCGACCGAGGCCAGGGCCAGCATTCCGCCGCCGAGCCGGGCCGCCGCCTCGGCGTCCTTGTGCGAATCGACGACGACGGCTGCCACCGCCGCCAGGCTGGCCACGTTGGCGGCCAGGATCAGCAGGTCGGTGGTCCCCCGCGACGGATCCTCCGCCGTGGCATGGGACCGTGTCTCGCCCGCATCGAGGCGCCCGATCACGACCCAGACCCAGATCAGGTACGTCAGCGCGGCCCCGCCCCAGCCGATCGTGGGAGCCTGGACCCAATGCCCGGCCAGGCCGGCCGCAGTCGCTGAAATCAACCCGGCCAGCAGCATGACGGCGAAACGCAGGCGGCTCCTCCGGCTGCGCAGGGTGCGTCGGGACGCGGATCCGGTGTTCATTCCCTGATCATGGCATGGCATGGCATGGCATGGCATGGCATGGCACGGCACCGGCCCCGGCCCCGGCCTGCCCACACACCGGTTGTCCACATGGCGGCCGGCGCTCTTCCGTACCGGCTGGGCAGCCCGTACGGTGGTGGCACGGAATCGCGGAAACCGGCCCGGATGCACTAAGCTATTGAAGTCTGTGCTGCGC